>NBLH01000006.1 GCA_002084525.1 Bacteroidetes bacterium 4572_117
CCCTGCACTTAATAAATGAGAATTGGTTTTAAGGTGTGCCAAAAAATTACTGATGTTTAGTTGTATGTTTTTTGAATAAAGAATTCTTGATTGATCATCTTTTGCATATTGATCAAGAAAAAATCCCGTAAGGCTTAAATTGTAATTTCCTATTTCGTATAAAGGTGTTTCTAAATGAGAATTATAGTAAAACTTAAATTTTGCGTTTGTGAAATCCAAAGTTTTAATACTAACCGATTTTAGCTTTTTTTTCATCAATTTGTAAAAGTCAATCTCTTTTGACTCATTATTAAACGATGTTTTTTTTCCAATTAATTTATTTATTAACTTTATGTCAGGCGAATTAACGGTAATGCTTTGAATTTCAATGTCCTGATTAAAGTAAAGGTTGGAAATATTGAAGTCCTTGAATTGTATTTCAGGGGCATTGATGTAGTAGTAATTGCTTTTTAAGCCCGATAAATACTGTGGTAATTCAATATCTGGTTTTATCCCCACTGTTTTGGCTTTTAAAAGTGATTCTTTTGTTGAGACATATAGTGTGTCTGCAAACATAACATGTATCCCATCGCCAAGTTTAACCCTATAATCATCAACTAATATTTGGACATCATCTGCATAAAATAAGCGTGTTTTTTGTTCAAATTCTTTTTTATTTAATAAAAAATGATCGAGTTTGACAGATATAAAGCCATAATGTGTGGTATTTCTGACACTATCTTTGTTTAAGCTTAAATGGAATTTCCCATTTTCAAGCTTAAGATACCTTAATTCAATATGATCTAAATGTTTTTCTAGGGTCGGGAATAAATCTTTATGGATAAAGTCCCTGTTTGCGCTTGTCTTGTCTTTTTTTGATGGCAGTTTTTTAAGCTTTACAACAGGGTTTTTAATTACCAATTCTTTGGCTTTAAATTGCCGGGTGAAAAGTAATTTATAGAACCTAGTGCCTTTTAGTTCTATTGATCTTGCATGAATTTGATAAATGGCAGATTTAGCCTCTCCCGTATTCAATAAACTATTGTAAACTACCGTATCTGGGATTAGTTTGAAATTGTCGAGGCTTATACGCCTGCTACCCAGCTCAATGCTTATTTTGTCAAAATCTATGCTGTATAAGCCCTTGGTATTTTGGTGTACTTTTTCCTGCATATATTTTTTTAATACAGGTGTTGCAAAAAAGAGCAAAAATACTTCAAAAAGTATGGAAATAATAATAGCCATGAAGACAAAACGGCGGAGCCATTTTCTTTTTTTGGGTTTAAGCTTATTTTCCTTATTGTCTTCCAAGTTTTAGTTTAAAAGGTTAATAATTTGTGTAAAAATACTGCTTTTGAAAATAATATTTGTAATAAATGCCAAAAAAAATGCCTTTAGGACAATCGCTACTCTGTTTTTGTGGCTTAGAAGTGCCTTTTTTGCTAATATAAATAAAAAAAGCCCTGAACAATGTTCAAGGCTTTAGTACCCGGAGCCGGGGTCGAACCGGCACTCCCGAAAGAACTGGTTTTTGAGACCAGCGCGTCTACCAATTCCGCCATCCGGGCGTGTAAATTGGAATGCGAAAGTAAGTAATTGTAAATTATCTGCAAAACTTTTTTATGAAAAATAGAAAAATGTTTTTTCTATTGTTGTTTTTTTAACTTTTTAAGGCATTTTTTTATAATATGTATTATAAATTGTTTGTATCTAAAAAAAAAGTATTACATTAGCTGTTAAAATTTTAATTATGGCTTTAAATTACATTTGGATAGGGTTTTTTTTAATTGCTTTTGTTGTTGCCTTGGTCAAGTTAATTGTTTTTGGTGATGTTGAAGTTTTTCCAGAGATGGTTGCTTCGACATTTGAAATGTCGAAAAAAGGTTTTGAAATTTCGTTGGGGCTTACAGGTGTACTTACACTTTGGTTAGGTATAATGAAAATTGGTGAAAAAGGTGGTGTAATTAAAATTTTCTCCAAACTGATAGGCCCTTTTTTCCATAAGCTTTTCCCTGAACTAGGAAAAGACCACCCCGCAATTGGTTCCATTATGATGAACGTGGCAGCCAATATGTTAGGGTTGGATAATGCCGCTACGCCTATGGGCTTAAAAGCCATGGAAGAGATGCATGCAACAAATCCCAAAAAGGATACTGCAAGCAATGCACAAATAATGTTTTTGGTGTTAAATACATCTGGTTTAACGTTGCTGCCAATTAGCGTTATGGTGTTCCGGGCGCAAATGGGGGCGGCCAACCCCTCCGATGTTTTTATACCTATTTTATTGGCAACTTTTTTTTCAACTATTGCTGGTTTGGTAGCTGTGTCGATCTATCAAAAAATTAATCTTTTCGATAAAGTCATAATGGCCTACATAGGTGGTTTAACAGCAATAATTATCGGCATTATTTACTTGTTTTCACAAATGCCGAAAGATCAGATTACTATGGTCTCAACCTTATCAAGCAATATTATCCTTTTTTCAATTATTATCCTTTTTATTGTGCTTGGGTTAAAAGAAAAAATCAATATTTACGATGCGTTTATCGAAGGTGCAAAAGGCGGTTTTGATATAGCAATAAAAATCATCCCTTTTCTTATCGCTATTTTGGTGGCCATAGGTGTTTTTAGGAGTTCCGGCGCAATGGGTTATATTATTGAAGGGGTTTCTGTTTTTTTTGGTTGGATAGGGGTAAACACTGATTTTATACCTGCATTGCCCACAGCTTTAATGAAGCCTCTTAGCGGAAGCGGGGCACGTGGCATGATGGTAGACGCCATGCAAACCTATGGTGCAGATTCTTTTGTTGGGCGTATCGCATCAACTGTTCAAGGGGCCACAGATACTACCTTTTTTATATTGGCCGTATATTTTGGTTCCGTAGGGATCAAAAAAACGCGATATGCGGTAACAGCCGGCTTAATAGCCGATTTTGTAGGGATAATAGCCTCGATTATAATTGGTTACTTGTTTTTTCATGGACAGTAGGCAGTTCTGCTTTAAGTATAATATTTTTGTGCGTGCTAGACCATATGGTAATTCCCAATGTAAAGCCACGCTTAAATACTAACTAAAAAAAAGGTTTGCTATCGTAGCTATAAAAAGGATTATTACTAAAATATTTCCATGTAATTTGCTTTTTAGCTTAATAAAAAACAACGAAATAAATAAAGATGCGGGTATCGCAATAAAATATATTAATTCGTTTGAAGAGTTGGTTAGCAGAATAAGCAAAAAACCTACAACGAACATATAAAAAAACATCTTTAAATTGCTGCGGATATAAATATTAAAACTGGAATAATATTTTAACGATGCCATAATTGCCATAATTGTTATAAACAGCAGTACCCCACTTGTAATTTTGGTGCTTATTGAAAGCGACATAAAATCTATAAATCCGGGCTCAAAACTGAATACAGCCAAAATATCATAAGTTTCATCATAAAAAATATAATAAAAAGCTAAAAACAGATACCAAACAACAGCAAGACCAAAAAAGGACACAGTAAATTCTTTTATATTTATTGAACGGGTTAATAATAGGTGTATCAGTAAGATAATAGTAAGGAAAATCATATTAAAATAAAACAAAGATGCTACCCCAATTAAAAAAGATGCATCAAAATAATACGATAAGGCTTTCTGTTTTCCATATGCTTGGTTTAGCCTAATCCAAGCAATTAAAAAAAAGATATTTGCAAAATGTATTGCTTGTAACTGTTGATGTTGGGTGAAATTAACAGTAATTATAATGAAAATCAAAGCTGGGAGGTATGAGCGGTAACCAAGCAATTTAAAGTGGTTGTTAATGGTAACAATTAAAAATGCCTGTAACAATATTAATAGAAAAGAAACCAGCTTGGCAGTAAAAGGAGAATCAATGTTTAAGAAAAAGTTTGTTATTGCATTATAAAAAGGCATAGAACCCTGTTCAGCAATAATACCGGGATTTGCACCCGTAAAGAATTTCATCCAGAAGGCTATTGCTATAAATACCGTTAATATTAAGTTTGTTGGGTGGAAGCCTTTCAATGATTTTATTATCATAATTTTATCTCAAATTTTAGGTTTATCCTATCATTTTTCATAATAAATCGAAGCCTATATCACTACGGAAAGTTTTCCCTTCAAAATTTATTTTAGTTATTTTTGAATATGATTTTTGCAACGCATTTTTTATGTCGCTTCCATATGCACTAACGGCAATAACACGTCCTCCATTAGTTAATACTTTATCAGCAACTTTTTTTGTGCCTGCGTGAAAAACAATCGTCTCTTCACCAGCTTCAAGCCCCTTAATTTCTTTGTTTTTTTCATAATTGCCAGGATAACCTTCAGAAACTAGCACAACAGTAGACACAGTACGTTTGTCAATTTCAACTTTTTCCTCATCTAATTTGTTCTCGCCAACAGCCTTAAACAATTCTACAATATCCGATTTTATTCTCGGAAAAACAACTTCGGTCTCAGGATCACCCATACGTACATTATATTCAATTACATGTGGGTTGCCATTATTGTTCATTAAACCTATGAATATGAAGCCTTTATAATCAAGGCCATCTTTTTTTAACCCATTTATGGTTGGTCTAATAATTTGTTTTTCTACTTTATTCATAAAAGCATTATCGGCAAAAGAAATTGGTGAAATAGCACCCATCCCGCCGGTATTTGGGCCGGTATCTGCCTCGCCGATGCGTTTATAGTCTTTAGCTTCAGGTAATATCTTGTACGACTGCCCATCGGTTAAAACAAATACCGAAAGTTCAATCCCGTCAAGGAATTCTTCAATTACGACTTTTTTGCTTGCTTCGCCAAATTGGCCATTTAGCATTTCGGACAATTTTGATTTAGTAGTTTTAAGATCCGAATCAATAATAACACCTTTACCTGCCGCCAATCCATCCGCTTTAAGGACATATGGAGGCTTCAGGCTTTCTAAAAAGCCATAGGCTTCGGATATTGTTTCTTTTGTGAAGCTTTTATATTTGGCTGTCGGTATGTTATGCCTGAACATGAAGTTTTTTGCAAACTCTTTGCTGCCTTCTAAACGGGCAGCCTCTTTTATTGGCCCAATAACGTTTACGTCCGATAACTGTCCATCATTAATGAAAAAGTCGTGAATGCCTTTAACAAGTGGGTCTTCGGGGCCGACAACCAACATTGAAATGTTCTCTTTTAGCACAAAAGATTTTATGGTTTCAAAATCATCGAAAAAAGTGCTTCATTTTACAAAAAATGATTAAATTTATGCACTTTTGTATGTTGTATGATGCTATCACATAAATATAAGTATACAGGTTTAATTATTTTGTTTACTCTTTTTGTCAAGATTGATTTTTTAGCTCAAAAAATCCTTCCCCCGGGCAACGATAAAGTAAAATCAATATCTTCAGATTTGTTAATTTATGAAGATAAGGATAATATAATGGGTATAAGTGAGATTTTATCTTGTAAAACTAATGCTTTATTTAGTGGACACAAAAAAGAAATACCCTCTTTTTCATTTACAACAGCAGCAATTTGGTGTAAATTTGAGTTTGAAAATAAAACAGACAGTAAATATTTTCTTGAGATTAACCCGCCAATTTTAAATGAAATTGTGTTATATGCTGTTTTAAAAGATGGTAGAATTGATAGTACCATTGCCGGCAGCCATAATTTGCAAAGCAAACAAGGCCTGGCAACAAATGGTTATATTTTTGAATTGGATCCTGATGCTAAAGATTTTTATATCAAAGTTAAGTCGTCGAGCCGCTTGTATATTGAAGTAAATATTGGCTCGTTTGATGCTTTTTTAACAGAAAATAGCAGTTGTGATATAATTGTAGCAGCCTACGGGGGTATTTTGCTGATGATTTTTTTGTATAATTTGTTTTTGTTTATTTCATCGTATGATAAGATTTATTTTTACTACCTGCTTCATTTATCAAATTCTATTTTCCTGTTTTTATACCTTACCGGTGTGGGCAACCAATATGTTTGGACTCAATATACTTGGGTAAGTGAAAACATAATTAGTATCATGAGCATAGGTTTTGTATTCCCAATATTATTGACAGTCAAATATTTGGACACAAAAACACACTCGACTAAATTGCATTTTGGAATGATTCTGATTATGTGCATTTTAGGTGTAATTGCTTTAATTGATGTTCTTGGTAATCACTATCTTTCTGTTAAACTGCTTAATATAATTGGGTTTATTATAGTCCTGTTTGTCCTGTTTTCTACGGCGGTAATTAAAAAACGGGGTTATAAGCCGGCTATACCATTTTTTTATGCATGGATATTTTATTTTGTTGGTATTTTAGTGCAGGTATTGCAGGGTCTGAATGTGATACCAACTCATTTTTTAAGCTCAAATGCACTGCAAATTGGAAATATTGTTGAAGTGATAATAATTTCATTAGCAATTGGTTATAAAATTAATTATCTCAAAAATGAAATGAAACTATCAGTTGAGGGTAAAAAAAAGGCATTGCTTGAAAAAGAAAACCTGATTAGTAAACAAAGTGTTGAGTTAGAGGGCTTGGCACGACAACAATCGACACAAATTCGTAATCAGAATATAGATTTAAAGCAAAAAAACATTGAGATTCTTCAACAAAACGAAAAAATAAAACTCGTAAATATTGAGCTGCAACAATCGAACAAACTACTTGAAAGTAAAAATAAAATTATTAACAAACAAAACGAATCACTTGTTGTAAAAGAAAAGCACCTCCAAGAAAAAATTAAGCACAGGACCTTTGAATTAGAAAAAGCAACAAAAAAAGCAGAAGAGGCCGATCGTTTAAAGACATTGTTCTTGAAAAATGTTTCGCACGAAATACGCACACCTATGAATGCAATTTCGGGTTTTGCAAGTTTGCTTTTTGATATTGATAAAGAGGATAAACGACATACCTATTACGTTGATATTATTTCAAAAAATACTGATGACTTGCTAAATTTAATTGATAATATTATTGAATTATCAAGAATCCAGACAGGTAAAGTAAGTGTTAAAAAGATTAGTTTTGATGTAAAAAAAGTGTTTACTGAACTAAACGAACTGTTTTTAGAGAAAATGAAAGTAGACAGGAAATCTTTTATTTCGTTGAAATTAGCAATACCAGATAATAATATCAGGATAAAGACTGATTATAATAAGTTTTGGAAAATTGTATTCCAATTACTGGATAATGCTATAAAATATACCGAAAAAGGCTCAGTAACAATAGGTTACAATGTTTTAAGAGCAAGTGATTTAGGTGTGTTTGTGGAAGATACTGGTATAGGGATCCGCAAAGAAAAGCTAAACCTTGTATTTGATCGGTTTAACAAAACAGAAGACAGCAAAACTAAAATTTATTCTGGTACAGGTTTAGGGCTGTCCCTTGTTAAAGGCTTTACAGAACATCTGGATGGGACATTAACTGTTAATTCAAAATCAAAAGCTGAATTTCCTGATGAACCCTCAGGGACTTCTTTTATCCTTGTATTCAAAAATGTAATTGCCCCATAGTAGGCCTGTGTCAAGCCAATAGTGATTTTTAGGGTTAATGATTATTGATTATTAAGTCATTAGTCATTAAGTCATTAAGTTGTTGGCTGTTAAGTTGTTGATTGTTAGTTTGTTGTCATTAGCAGCCAGTGGGCAATTAACCAATTTTTTAGTGACCAATGACAGATGTAAAAAGTAATAGTATTAATTTATCCGAAATACCATGCTTGACTTGACAGTAGTAGTTTTGTGAAAAAGGTTTACTTTAACTTTATTTAACAAAGTTTGCAACCTCTAAAGTTTATTTTACGAATGATATGATTATAAGGCTATTAGAAGTTTTGTATTTAGACTTGCGTCCCGTTTATACCTTAAAATAGTCTACATCTAAAATTACATAAGTATATTAACCCATAAAATCTTATATTTGTATTAAAATTAAAAAATAACAAAATGGGTGTTTTACTGAAGTTTATATTTATAGGGGTGTTGGCTTACTACATTTTAAAGTCGGCAGTACGCCTATTATTGCCTTTTTTAGGGAAAAAATTTGAGGAAAAAATTAATCAGGCTAATCAAGCTAATAAAAAAATAAAGAGGGAGGGTGAAATTACTATCGAACAGATGAAAAACAAAGCTAATCCAATTGATAAAAATACTGGAGAATATGTAGATTATGAGGAAATTAACCCTTAAAATTATAAAGGTTTAATTCCCATTTTCTAATATTTAAAGCATATTGACTTTTTACTTTTTCGCCTTTTGAATTAGTGTAATAACACCATTTTAATATTTCGGCATCAATAGGCTCGTTTTTGATAATTTTCTTTCTTAGATTACTCCTTACAAAAGAACCAATTCCCTTTGCATATACAAAATGCGACATTGAAAGCCTTTTTGAGCCTTCAAGCGCTATATTTGCATCAAGCACTTTTATTGCTTTGTTAAAATCTACTCTCAAAAGGCTATCAGCTTGCTGTTCTGTGATTTGAGAAAATGTTTCGTTTTTTAGGATAACATGCCCATAGCCAATTGTTTTGTGCCCACCTGGACAGACATACACCTTGCCTCTTGCAAATCCTTCGTGGTCTTTAATAAAACTCAGTGCTTTTTCGTACTGTTTATCCCAATCAAAAACAGGCCGTATTGCGAATTCCTGATTTTTTATTTTAGTCATTTTTTTACCCTTCTTTTCTTTTTCACCATCATTAATTATATGTTCATTATTAATTGCTAAATCAGAAAAACCAATAGCTAATGTTAATTTAGTAAGCAAGATAAATTTTAAACCAAGTACCATAAATTTTAATTTTGTTCAACAATATTTGTAGAGATTCGCACCCTGCAAAACATAAAAAAACAACAACTTAAAGTGAGAAGTTGTTAAATGAAAATATTTTTTTAATTAAAGCGGCGGCAAAGATAGAAACATAATTATGCTGTACAACAAAACATATCTGGTTTTACATAAGTTGACAATTATTTGGGCTTAGTAATCTGAAATTTATGAGCTATGAATTGGGTTGATGCGAAAAAATGTTGCAAAAAATTAATATTTAGTATTTTTGGGGTTTTATAACAAAAATAAAAAGAGCAATAAATTATTATATTATTGGCATTTTTATTAAAAGATTTTGGTAAATTGCACAGGTTTTATTTAACTAATTAAATTTGACATACAGAAAACTAGGATGAGGTTATTTAATTATATCTTTTTTGTGTTATATACTTGCGGAATAAGCTTTTCAGCCTTCGGCCAGGATCCCATAATTTTTACAAATTTACAATCATCTGTTTCTGTGGGTGACAAAGCTGTTGTTTATATTGATGAAAATGCATCATCAACAATCAAACAAGTAATAGAATTAAAACGTAAAAATCAGTTCAATTCAAAAAATAATGATATTAGTATTTATTCAAAATCAGCTATTTGGTTTTTGTTTGAAATAGATAATAAAAAAGAAGAGGGAATATACCTTGAAATAAAGCCTGGTTTCATTAACGAAGTTTCCTTATTTACTATTGATGATAATAAAATTATTGATAGTATAAATCTTGGGAGCCTTCTTCCGGCAAAAAACAGTGAGTTAAAAATAAATACTGCTGTATTTCCCATAAGTCCAGGGAAATATCAATATATTATGCGAATAAAAACAAATACACTGGCATCTTATAGCCTTTGTTTATTAAGTAAAGAAACATTGTTTAAAAACGAACATTTGAAAAATATTTTAAATGGGCTTATGTTTGGTGCGTTGTTGTTAGCTTTTTTGTACAATTTGTTGTTATTTATTGCCGTAAGAGATTCTGTATATGCATATTATCTGGCATTAACCTTATTTGCAATTTTTGCGTTTTCATATCTTTCAGGAATTGGGTATCAGCTTTTATGGGGGCAATATCTAATAATAAGTAAGCATATTGTTATTGTTTATAGTGCTATTGCAATAAGTCTGATTTTACTGGTAATAAAGCTTTTTAAGATATCCAAAAACTCAATAAAGACATATCGTGCTTTTCAGTCTCTAATAATTATATTTTTAATTATATGCATTTGCGATTTATTCGATTTTTTATATCTGTCAAATATTTTATTTATTGTATTTAGTGCAATTACATATTTAGCCCTTATTGTTATTGTGTTGGGTTTTGTGAAAAAAAGAGACAAATCGGCAATATTATTTATTATTTGTTTGATATTGTCTGTGGGGTTATTCCTTTTGCTCGTAGGAGTTAGTCTGTCAAGTTTGTTTAGTACAGGCAACTATTTTGATTATATCATCTACAGTGCGTTTACAAATGTAGCTTTGATGTCGCTTGTGGTTGGTAATAAACTCAATATTTATACACACGAAAAAAGAAAAGCACGAACTGCCGAATTAAAGGCCCTCAAAGAAAGCGATAATTTAATTACTTCACAAAAACACATGCTTCAAAAGTTAGTTGATGGGCGTAATAAGGAAATTATAAATAAAAACCTTGAACTATCAAATCAGCAAAAAGAAATTGAAAACCAAATAAACGAAATTCAACAAAAAAATGAGGAGCTTAATGCTTTTAACGAACAGCTCCAGCTTAAAAATAAAGAAATTGAAACCCTAAATGTAAGCCTCCAAGATAATAAATATGAACTAGAAAAAACGGTTAAATATAGAACTAACGAACTTGAAAAGGCAAAAGAAAGGGCCATTGTTGCCGACAATTTGAAAACCTCCTTCTTAAATAATCTTTCAAGCGAGCTTAAAATACCCATGACTGCAATAACTGGCTATTCTAACATGTTGCAAGACAAAACAATAACAGTTTTACAAAGGAATGATTACTTGCAAATTATTATGCAAAATGTTGATGATCTTTTATCTTTGATAGACAATATTGTAACATTTTCGCGAATACAGGCACAGGTAATTAAATTAAAAACACGTGAGCTTGATTTAAAGGCCTTTATAACATTAATTGCTGATGAATTTACTGAAAAGCTAGTTGACCTAAAAAAAACTAATATACATATTAATACCAATATGCCAGATGGTGATGAGAAAATATTAATTAAATCTGATTCAAATAACTTATGGCTTATTTTTAAACATTTACTTGACAACTCCAGAAAATATACAATGGAAGGGGGGATTGAATTGGGGTTTAATATTAAACAAAAACTTGATAAGGAAATAGTTTCTGAAAAAAATATTGTTACTGTACAGTTCTTTGTTAAAGATTCTGGCGAAGGGATGTCAAAACAAGAAATAGAAAAATATGTTACCTCCTGGAACATAGACATAAATAAATATAGTCATGATAGAAAAGGGCTTGGCTTGGCGATAGTGTCGGGATTAACCGCTATTTTTAATGGAAAAGTAAGTGTTGATAGTGAGAAAGGTAAAGGTACAACATTCTTTATTGAAATTGATGCTGAATTATGTGATCATGTGTGATTTGTAATTCGTTTGGATTAGTAAACTTGTTAATATTTGTGAGAATGAGCAGAAAATTTACACTATTGGTGATAGAAGATGACGAAGCTAGCTTTAAATTAATTGTTGCGGCTTTAAAGATTTTTGACCTTGATATTTTACATGCCGGTAATGGGAGGGATGGAGTAACCCTTTTTTCTGAAAATGAAATTGATTTGGTACTACTTGATATTCAACTCCCAGAAATGAATGGTTTCGAGGCTTTAAGCTTTTTAAAAAAAATTAACTCTGAAATACCCATAGTAGCGCAAACAGCATATTCAATGTCAGGCGAAAAAGATAAAAGTATTGCTATGGGGTGTAGCGATTTTCTTTTAAAACCAATCCGTATCATGGAAATTCGCAATCTTGTTAGTAAATACATGACTCAATAAATATCATAAGGTGTGGTATAACCCAAACTTTATCCCTCAATTTAGGGCTTACCACAAAAATAATTAAATCTCAATAGGTACTTCCCTGTCAATTAATGCATCAAGCGACATAAATGTTTCTGTTCTTAAAACACCTCGTACAGCAACTAGCTTTTCAGATAAAATTTGTTTTAAATGTGTGTTTTCTTTGGCAACGATTTTTATAAACATAGAATATTGCCCGGTAGTATAGTGACATTGTATTATCTCGGGAATTTTTTTCATCTCGGCTAAAACATCAGCAAACATTAACGCATTTTCAAGATATACACCAACATAGGCTGTAGTTTGATATCCTAATTTTTTATGGTCGATAGAAAAATGTGAGCCGGTAATAACACCCATTTCTATTAATTTATTAACTCTTTGATGAATAGCAGAACCTGATACTTTACACAATTTGGCTACTTCAAGAAATGGTGTTTTTGCACTTTTTACTAAAATCGAAAGTATTTTTCGGTCTAATACGTCAATATGTAAGTTCTTTTCCATTTTTTGCATTGATAATAATTAAAATGACACCAAAGTGCCACATAAAAAGCCATTATAAAAGTATGATGCATGAAAATGTAATAAAATCGCTATAATGTTTGGTTTAAATGGGCAAACTCACTATTTTTGACCCCTAAGATTTTATTTTCACACTATTTAGGCCATAAAAGTAACAAAATAAAAGAATAAATTAAAATTTAAGCAAAAACAAATTTTTATGTGTGGTATTTTAGCAGTAATTGGAAAAAGCAGCCCTGAAGAAGTTGGGGCATTGTCAAAAAGAATGACCCATCGCGGACCAGATGAAAATGGATTGGTACAAACAAAAAACGGGTCGGTTTTATCGCATGAGCGGTTATCTATAATTGATTTAAATACTGGTGTTCAGCCAATCCAATCAGATAATGACGAATGGATGGTGCACAATGGTGAAATTTATAATCATGAAGAAATAAGGAAACAACTAAACAATTATCCTTTTAAAACTAAATCAGATAGTGAGGTAATTGTGGCTTTATATAAAAAATATGGCTTTGAATTCTGCAATAGCTTAGATGGTGTTTTCGCATTTGTAATTGTTGATGGCGATACATTTATGGCCGCAAGGGATCCAATTGGCGTAAAACCATTATATTACGGTGTCGATAAATCTGGTAAAATGTATTTTGCATCTGAAATGAAAGCTATTTCAGACCAGTGTTTTGAAATGGAAGCATTCCCCCCGGGGCATTATTATACCCCACAAACAGGCTTTGTTAAATATTATAAGCCCAACTGGGAAAACCCATTTGTTGCAAAAGAAAAAACCGATCTAAAAAAACTTAAAAATGCTCTCATTACAGCAACAAAAAAACGCTTAATGACTGATGTGCCGCTTGGTGTACTGCTTTCAGGAGGGCTTGATTCAAGTTTGATAGCATCAATTACTAAGCGGTTGCTTCCAGAAGATAGTGAATTGCATTCTTTTTCGGTTGGTGTAGATGAATCGTCGCCCGATTTAATTGCAGCAAAAAAAGTAGCTGATTTTATCGGGACAACCCATCATAATGTGGTTTTTAGTGTAGAAGAGGGCATTGAGGCTATAAAAAAAATTATTTGGCATCTCGAAACGTATGATGTAACAACAATCAGGGCTGCAACACCAATGTATTTCTTGTCAAAATATATTAAATTGGCCGGAATAAAAACGGTATTGTCTGGTGAGGGGGCAGATGAAATTTTTGGTGGTTATTTATATTTCCATGATGCACCAAATACCATTGAGTTTCAGAAAGAACTAATCCGGCGCGTCAAAAACCTTTCAACTGCCGACTGCCTGCGTGCAGATAAATCGACTATGGCCCATGGTATTGAGGCAAGGGTCCCATTTCTTGATAAGGATTTTCTTGATACTGCAATGCATATTCAACCATCTGATAAGCAACCGGATAGGACAATTTCTAAGCCAGAGAAGCATATTTTAAGGGCAGCTTTCGATGAAAAAGAAAACCCATATCTGCCCGATGAGGTATTGTGGCGGCAAAAAGAGCAATTTAGCGATGGTATTGGCTATAGTTGGATTGATACCCTTAGGCAATTTTGTGTAAATACAGTAAACGACAAACAATTTGCACAAGCAAAAAAGCTGTATCCACATAACACACCTACTACAAAAGAGGCCTTTTATTTCAGGCAGTTATTCGAAGAAATGTACCCACAACTACATGCCCTAAAAACGGTTAAAAAGTGGATACCAAAATGGCAGGAAAACGAAGACCCTTCAGGCAGGGCGAGTTTAGCGCATAACAATAATTTAATTACAAAAACAAAACGACAGAGAAGGGCGTAGGATATAAGGGAAAAGGGGAGGGGATACCTCCCAAATTTCCTTTATTTGGGTATTTTAAGTGGCCAGACAAAATTAATTGTATATTTACTTTTACATAACTTGTATATTGTAAGATATTTGCACCAGTGCTTGAGCAACATTAAATAGCACTTAGTGCTTATTAGTATAAATTAATACTTCGTTATATTTTTGCCGCGAATGCACGAATAAAAAGGTAACGAACTAATAATCAGTAATATATATAATCACCTGATTGTGTCCTAATCTACTGATTATCAGACCATTCCAAAAATATACCGAACTATTGATAAATATCTCCATATTAAATATGCGATACTAAAGAATGATAAAAAACCAATGCCAACAACAGAATAAACCCTCAGCCATTTTTTAGGCTTGTATTTAATATCTACAAATTTAGATACAACGGCTTTGTAATTTAAAAATGCTAAAACAGGGGCCGTAACAAAAGATAAACTTGTAGCAATGTCAACCATCTGCTTCATGCTCCCCGAAAACTTGTAAATCAACAATAAAGCGCCAGAAACAACAATAATTAGCCAAAACCAGATAAACCAGTTGTTGTTTTTTGTTTGTGTTTTCGGGAAAATGTATTCGGTAGTTGGTTTTAATACTTTCGAATATGCATCTAAGCAAGTAAGGGTTGTGCTAAACATCGTAGTAAGTGCAGCAATTGCAATTACTGGGTACGCCCATTGACCTATACTTTTTGTGAATAAATTTATAACTTGCCCTGCAAATACACCGCCTTTTGGTGAAAACTCTTCGCCGGTGCCATGCATTACCAGTGCCCCTAAACTTAAAAAACCTATTGCTAAAAAAATTGTCCCGATATATCCTATATTAAAATCCAATAAGGCTTCTTTTAATTTTGGCCTGTAATTGGTTTCTTTTTGCTTTTCAACCGACCAGTACGAATGCCACACAGAAACATCGATAGGTGCTGGCATCCAGCCAATAAAAGCAATCAGAAATGCAATGTGGGTGGCATCGCCCCAATTAAATACAACAGCATTTGGGTTTGGGTTGTAGCCCTGCGTAAAAGCACTGATAACAGCAATAATTGTAGAAAGTGTAAGCGTAATAATTATAATTTTAATAATTTTATCTAAAAAGGCAAATTTTCCAATCACCAAAACTATCATAGTCCCTACAAGCAAAATTAAACTGATACTTGTTGGGTCTAAATCAATATTTAAAATATTTTTTAGTAAGCCGGCAGTAACAGTCGTAACAGCCGCCTGTATGGTAAACATTGTTCCAAAAGTAAAAATCGCATAAAGCCAAATTGCCCACTTTCCTACCTTATTGTAACCATCTATTAAATTATTACCTGTTACAGTTGCATATCTTGCTCCAAACTCAAAAAAAGGATATTTAATTATGTTTACAACAATCAAGATACCTACAAGATAAAAACCAAAGTTCGCCCCGGCTCTTGTCGATTGAACTAAATGTGATACCCCAACTGCTGCACCGGCCCACATTAATCCCGGGCCTAAAGATTTCAAAAATTGTTTATTTATCATTGACTGTCCCTAATTTTAAAATGCCAAAAATATTAAAATTCTCTGTTTTTTTGGCAACACCTTTTTGTTTTTAACAAAAATACCCGCTAATCGGCTTTTTTTGCTACCATTAAATATACATAATCTAAGCTAATTTGAAAGGCAAAAGCAAATTTCTAAAATTATTTTATCTTTACTATTGTCGTTTAATAAAATAGTTATACTTTTGCAGTCCAAAATTATCGTGGAAAAGTTGTATAAAGTTATTAATTAAAACTTACAAGAATCGTGAACACATTAAGTTATAAGACGATATCGGCTAACAAAGCTACTGTTAATAAAAAGTGGTTGCTGGTTGATGCTGAAGGTGAAGTTCTTGGAAGATTAGCCTCTAAAGTGGCTATGATGCTGAGAGGTAAAAACAAACCTGATTTTACGCCACATGTTGATGCTGGTGACAATGTAATTGTTATTAATGCCGAAAAAATCAGGATGACAGGGAATAAGTGGGACAAAAGAGAGATTTTTAGTCATTCAGGTTATCCTGGAGGTGATAAAAGGACTACCCCATCGCAAATGTTGGCAAAAAAACCTGAATCACTTATTGAACATGCTGTAGTAGGTATGTTGCCAAAAAACAGGTTAGGACGAAAGATTTTTGGAAATCTTCATGTATTTGTTGGTAGTGAACATAACCATGAAGCACAAAAACCTCAGAAAGTTAATCTTAATTCAATTAAATAAATCAAATGGAAGTAATTAACACAATTGGAAGAAGAAAATCTGCTGTTGCACGGGTTTATTTGTCTGAAGGGAAAGGTAAGATTACTGTTAATGACAGGGAATTAGATGATTATTTTAAAACTGATCAGTTAATTTATGTTGTTAAACAAGCTTTAAATGAAGTAAACGTTGCTGAAAATTATGACATTAAGGTGAATTTGTATGGTGGTGGTTATGCCGGACAGGCAGAAGCATTACGTTTGGCAATTGCCAGGGCCTTAATTAAAATTGATGCAGAGCATCGTACTCCTTTAAAAGTAAAAGGTTTCCTTACCAGGGATTCTCGCGTTGTTGAACGTAAAAAACCAGGCAGGCCAAAAGCAAGGAAAAGATTTCAATTTAGTAAACGTTAAACAGAGTTTAGTATCTAAATTACTGAGACTTCTGCAATGCCAGAACTACTTAGTAGTTGCATTTACGTAGAATGTAAACTTAAAAAAAATCAAATGATTAAAACTAATTTTCAAGAACTACTTGAAGCTGGTGTCCATTTTGGGCACTTAAAAAGGAAATGGAATCCGAATATGGCTCCTTATATTTTTATGGAGAAAAATGGGATACACATTCTTGATTTGAACAAAACATTAGTTAAACTTGACGAAGCTGCAAATGCTTTGATGCAAGTTGCTAAATCAGGTAAAAAAATATTGTTTGTTGCCACTAAAAAACAAGCAAAAGAAATTGTTGCCGAAAGTGCAAAAAAAATGAATATGCCGTATATTACTGAACGGTGGTCTGGTGGTATGTTAACCAATTTCCCAACGATAAGAAAAGCGGTAAAAAAAATGTCGCTTATTGATAAAATGAAAACTGACGGGACTTTTGAAAATATCTCAAAAAGGGAACGGTTGCAAATTACAAGGCAAAGAGGCAAACTGGAAACAGTTTTGGGCTCAATTTCTGAAATGACAAAACTTCCGGCAGCATTGTTTGTTGTTGACGTATCAAAAGAAAATATTGCCGTGGCAGAAGCAAAACGATTACATATTCCTGTTTTTGGAATTGTTGATACAAATTCTGACCCAAGTATAGATTTTCCAATTCCTGCAAATGATGATGCATCAAAATCAATACAAATAATAATAGACTACATAAGCTCTGCAATTACTGATGGCTTAAATGAAAGAAAAGCCAATAGAGAAATGGAAGCAAAATCGAAAGAGAAAAAAACTTTTAATGAAGAAACCGGCAAACCGGTAAAAAGGGCTAGAAGAACTAAAGCAAGAAAAGACGATACGGGAACAGAAGTTAAAAAAACTGAAAATACCGAAAATACCGAAAATAATTAATAATACTTAATAAAAAAATATGTCACAAATAAAAGCAGCCGATGTAGCTAAGCTTAGAAAAATGACTGGTGCAGGAATGATGGACTGCAAAAAAGCGCTTAGCGAAACAAATGGTGATTTTGACGAGGCTATCGACATCCTAAGGAAAAAAGGCCAAAAACTTGCCAGCAAAAGAGCTGACAGGGAGGCTTCTGAAGGTGCAGTACTTGCAAAAACATCAGATGATAATACTTATGGTGCGATATTGGCTTTAAATTGCGAAACAGATTTTGTTGCAAAAAATGTTGACTTTGTAAAATTTGCACAAGATATTTTAGATATCGCTATAAAAAACAAACCTGCAAACCTTGATGCGTTAAAATCTTTAGAAATCAACGGAACTAAAATTGAAGACGAAATCGTTAATCAAATTGGCGTAATTGGAGAAAAACTAGAACTTTCTTATTTTGAAAGTGTTTCTGATGAATTTGTTTCTTCTTATATACATCCAGGCAATAAGTTGGCATCAATGGCAGCTTTTAATAGAGCAGGTTTTGATGAGCAAGTAGGTAAAGATGTTGTAATGCAAATTGCTGCTATGAACCCAATTGCTATTGATAAAGGTGATGTTACTGAAGAAGTTGTTGCAAAAGAAATTGAAATTGGTAAAGATCAGGCAATCCAAGAAGGAAAACCTGCTGATTTAGCTGAAAAAATAGCAAAAGGAAGATTAAATAAGTTCTTTAAAGAAAATACTTTATTAAATCAACAATTTGTTAAAGACAATAAAATATCGATAAAAGATTATCTTACCAAAATAGATAAAAGTTTAACAGTTACAGTATTTAAAAGATATACTTTAAATGTGTAATTTTAATATTTATTGATAAAAAAAAGAGCTTTGAAATTTCAAAGCTCTTTTTTTTATACCTAAATTCTAATTACTTTTGATTTTTTAATTAAAAACTAAATAAATGAAATACAATAGGGTACTTTTAAAATTAAGTGGCGAAGCGTTAATGGGTAACGATAATTACGGCATAAATGCTGAAATTATTTCTGGTTATGTTGAACAAATTATCCGAATTGTTAAAAACGGCACCCAAGTAGGAATTGTTATTGGCGGAGGAAATATTTTTAGGGGTATGACCGGAACCGGGAAAGGCTTTGATAGGGTAATTGGTGATCAAATGGGGATGATGGCTACCGTAATCAACAGCATGGCTTTATTGTCGGCTTTCGAAAATAACGGGCAAAAAGCTAGGGTTTTTACAGCTTTCTCTATCGAATCGATTGGTGAGCGGTTTAGCAAACAAAAAGCAACCCAAGCAATGAAATCAGGTGAGGTGGCTATATTTTCAGGTGGTACAGGAAATCCATTTTTCACTACAGACAGTGCTTCGGCATTGCGGGCGGTAGAAATTGAAGCCGATGTTTTACTTAAAGGTACACGGGTTGATGGTATTTATACAGCCGATCCTGAAAAAGACCCGAAAGCAGAGAAATTTGAGCAAATAAGTTTTAACGAAACAATACGCCTAGATTTAAAAATTATGGATCAAACTGCATTTACTATGTGCAAAGAAAATAATTTGCCTATTATAGTTTTTGACATGAATAAAGCGGGGAATCTTGATAGAATTGTTAATGGCGAAAATGTCGGGACACTTGTAAACTTGTAGTTTCAAGCTACACATATTTTGACGCAAGATAAACATACAAGGTTGGAGCTAAATATGTCGTATTAATTTAAAATACATTTTGCTTTTATTATAGCCCTGAAAAGGCCTGATAGCAATAGCCTGGGTGCGTAGTACCGGAAAAAAATAGGCGTAAGCACACCACCGACGGAAAGTCAACATCTAAAGTTTATGGTTACTAGGTTGGCAAAAAAAGAAAAAGGAAGACGCAATGTCCTCCTTTTTCACCAAATTAAACCATAAAACTAAAAACAAACACTAAACCTACTTTACAAGCAACTTTTTAATAACCGACTTTTTATCGTCAAAAGTTACTTTTACAAGATATATTCCTTTATCGCAATTTCCTATGTAAACTGGCAATTCTTGTAAGGCAAAATTGTCATTTTCTGTCCTGTTTATTGATTTACCTATTACATTTACGACTTCTACTTTTATTATATTTGATGCCGTTTTAACCGTGAATTTTTCCCCAACCAAAGGGTTTGGGTAAATTAACACTTCATGCGGCTTCTTATTGTTTAAATCAGTATCCACTAAACCTTGAGCTATACCATTAAAGGCAAACAAACCAAGTATACCATATATTAAACCTATTTTAAGTTTCATTATATTTTTAGGGCTACCTTTTATTTATTATACGTAATTTTATAAAAAAAGTTTCAAAAAAGTTTAAAAAAAACTCAAATTAAACACTAACTGTTTGTTCGTCAGTGAAGTAATCTTGTGTTTTTTTATTTATTATGGCTGCAAAGTACAAATAATTAGCTTAACAACAAACTTTTTTCCATCATTTGAATGAAAATGATGAGCAATTGATGAAATTATTATATAAATGAAATATCTTTAACCAATTAAGTAAAGCTGACAAATGATTTTAATCAATAAAACCTTGTTCTATTATTCGGTCCAAATCCTCCTGTGTATCTATTGAAATGTTTTCGTGATCAGTTTCAACAACTTTTATTTTAAATGCATTTTCTAACCACCTGTTTTGTTCAAGTGATTCTGCATTTTCTAAAGATGAAGGGGGTAGTTTTGTTATTTCAGATAAAATTTCTGATTTATAACCATATAACCCAAGATGCTCGTAAAAAGTAAATTTATCAAACCAATCTTCCTTTTTTGTGGCATTAATATATGGGATTGTTGACCTACTAAAATAAATAGCCTCTGATTTTGTATTCATAATAACTTTAGGGCAACTTGGATCAAAAACAATTCCTGCTTCGGTAATTTTTTTTACTAAGGTTACTATTTGGGTATCAGGTATTTTAAAACAACCTATTATTTGCTTTATTTGTTCACCCTGTATAAAAGGTTCATCGCCTTGGATGTTTATTACAAAATCAAATTTTTGGCTGGTTTCTTTTTGAAAAACTTTTAAAGCTTCATAACATCGGTCTGTTCCACTTTGGTGTTTTTCTGAGGTCATGACAACTTGTCCATTAAATCGCCTTACTTCTTCAAAAATGCGCATGTCATCAGTAGCAACTATAACATTATCAAGTGTTTTAGCAGATTGTTTATATACTCGCTCAATCATTGATTTACTGCCGATTTTCACCAAAGGTTTCCCCAGAAATCTTGACGAAGCCCATCTTGCAGGGATTATTCCAAGAACATTCATAGCATAAATTATTTAAATTAATATTCTATTTATTTTGACATTATTAAAATTATTGTTTACTTTGCTGTAGTTTAATTATGTGAATTACCAATTTTAATACATTATTTATAAATTAAGTTGTAATTTTGTCAGGTAATAATTAGCTTTATGTGCGAAATTATTATTTAATTCTTAAAAAACAATTCTTAATGGATTTACAAAATATCAAACTTAGATTTGGGATTATTGGTAATTCGCATCAACTAAACAGGGCAATTGATATAGCTATGCAGGTGGCAGCAACTGATTTATCGGTGTTGATAACCGGCGAAAGTGGAACGGGTAAAGAAACTTTCCCGAAAATTATACATCACCTAAGCCCTAGAAAGCACAATAACTATATAGCTGTAAACTGTGGAGCAATACCTGAAGGAACCATTGATTCTGAGTTATTTGGACATGAAAAAGGGGCATTTACAGGTGCTCTAGATCATAGAAAAGGATATTTTGAACATGCAGATAAAGGAACTATTTTTTTAGATGAGGTTGCAGAACTACCTTTGTCAACACAGGTGAGGTTATTAAGGATTCTTGAAACAGGGGAGTTCATGAAAGTTGGTTCATCAAAAGTAGTAAAAACTGACGTGCGAATTGTAGCTGCAACTAATGTCAATGTTTTAGATGCAATTAGTAGCGGTAAATTCAGGGAAGATTTATATTACAGGTTAAACACAGTCCCAATTTCAATTCCTCCTTTAAGAAAACGTAATGAGGATATTATTCTGTTATTCAGGAAATTTGCACAGGATTTTAGCGAAAAATACAGAATGCCACCAGTGAAACTTGACGATGAAGCCAAAGCTATATTTTATAGTTATAAATGGCCGGGAAATATTAGGCAGTTGAAAAATATTACAGAGCAATTGTCTATTATTGAACAAAACAGGGTAATAACAGGGGAGGATATTAAAGAATACCTGCCTATTTATGAAGGCCAAAAACTTCCAGCACTTTATAATGAGGTTGATTCAAAAACTTTTGCATCAGAAAGAGAAATCCTTTACAAAATTCTTTTTGATATGAAAAAAGACATGAATGATCTAAAAAAAGTTGTCCAGGAAATTAAAAATGGCGATAAATCAACAGCAATATTCTCGAAAAACGAAGATTTTGTTGATTCATTTTATTCAAATAGTGATGCGTTTGAAGCAAAGATGCAAAAAAAACGAATCGATATCGATGCTGAAAAAAATTACAATATACAGGATACAGAAGAGTTTGTCGAAGAATCACTATCTATTGAACTGAAGGAAATTGAACTTATTAAAAAGGCTTTAGAAAAGCATAAAGGAAAAAGGAAAGCAGCAGCCGTGGACTTAGGGATTTCGGAACGAACTTTGTATCGTAAGATAAAAGAGTTTAATATTGAACAATAGTGTCAGTAGGAATAAATTAACAAGGCTTAGGTTTAAATATTCTGTGATACTTGTTTCTTAGTGTTTTACATTAAACGTCAAATAATTAAAGGATGTAATAGTTTGCAATTAATTAATTAAATTTAACCGTGTGAAAACCATATTTGTATACATAATGCTTACGCTTACACTGTTTTTACATGCGTGTGGGATTTATACCTTTTCAGGGGCATCTATCCCGCCTGGTGCCAAAACAGTTTCGGTAGATTATTTTAAAAATAACGCACCAATTTTTAACCCTACTTTAAGCCAGGAAATAACTGAAATGCTTCAGGACAAGCTAGTATCCCAAACTTCGCTTGATTTAACAAGCGGTATGGGCGATTTGCAGTTTAAGGGCGAAATAACAGGATATTCAACATCTCCGGTTTCTATAACTTCAAGTACGGATCTTACAGCTGCATCTAATCGACTTACAATAAAAGTTAAGGTCGAATTTATTAATGAATTTGATGAATCATTAAATTATACACAAACATTTTCGAGGTATTCAGATTATCCTTCAACAATGAACCTAAGTGAAGCAGAGGCTACCGAGGTTCCGGTAATTCTTGAATTAATTGTTGATGATATTTTTAATAAAGCTGTTGTAAATTGGTGAAATAAGCTTTGGTGTTAGGCTTTTAATTAAAATTATGTAAACTATATTTAATACTAGCATAGAATTTGTTTATTCAAACTTTAAATAGGGGCCAATAATATAAGTAAAATGTGCAATGTGTTGATATATAGGCTAGTAATGCAGATTTGGAATTGGTAAAAATTATTATGTACAGGTGAAATTTTGTCAATAAACAAAGTTTTACAGGATAAATACTACAAGATTATGGATATTAATCAATTATTTTCTATCATAGGAGAAAAAAAATTATATACAGAGGAAACTATTTCTGAGGCCCAAAAATTAATTGATAGGTTTCCTTATTTTTCTACTGGGCACATGCTCCTCTTAAGAGCAATGCGTGATACCAAATCAGCAAAATTTGATAATCAGCTTAATATCTCAGGAGGTTTTATTGCTGACAAGAAAAGGTTGTACCAATTTATTAATACCGCAAAAGCAGAAATAAAAACGGAAGAAAGTGGCTATAAACTTGTCTCTCAGGAAATAAATCAAAATGTAGTAGGGACACCGAAAGACAAATCACCAGAAACGAAAACAGAAATCTCACAAACGGAAAAAAAAGCTGAACTAGGTAATAATAAGGAGCAAACAGGCCCACAAAAAGAAATTGAATTTGAAATTAGTCGTACCAAAAAAGAACCCAAGGTAAGAGTACAGAAAACAAAAATGTCAGTAAAAGGTATTTATGATTCTGAATTAGAAAGGAAAATTCATGAAAATTCAAAAAAAAGACATCATGGGATTGTTAACGATTTTTTTGTTGATCCCACAAAAAAAGTTACTATAATTGATGAAACTGCTGATGCATTGAACCTTCTGCAAGAAACTGAACTTTCTAAAGAAAAAAAATCTACTATAGATAAGAACGAATCCCTTTTAGAGAAAAAAAATCAAAGAAAAGAAAAAATAGAATCAAATGTTTTTGAAGAAATTGTATCAGTCGAAAAAGAAGAGATACAAAAAAAAGAAGAGCCTGTTGTTATAGATGAAATAAAACATGATAAACAAAATAAGCTGGTTGTAGAAGAAATTAAACCTATAATAAAAGAAAAAGAGCCTATTGAAAAGAAAAAAACACTTAATAGTGGTGGAGATTTGAATACGGGTGGTAAAACAGTTAGTGGAAATAGCAGAAAGAAACAGTCTGATGTTATGAATGATATTTTCGCCAAAATTAAAGCTATCAAAAAAGAACTGAATGTAAATGCCGGTGAAAAGGAAAAGGCTGCAGATATTAGCAAAACAAACAAAACAATAGAGCCAAAAATATTGAATCAGGAGGAAGATAAGAAAAAGAAAGTTGCAGGAAATACTATTAGCAAAAAGAAACTAACTGATATTAAGGCCATAAAGGATCAAATAAATGAAAAAATCAGCCTTAAAAAAGAGGAGCTATTAACTACCAACGACCTGATTGTCCAACAGCAGAAGAAAAAAATTGAGGAAAAAGAGGATAACCCTGAGGAACAAAAAAAGTTAAAAGAAGAATCATTATTTGTAAATCAAGAGGAACCTGAAGAGATTGTAAATCACATAGAAAAAACGAATGTTGAAGTAACTGGAGAAGAAAAAACAATAGTTGAAGAAAAAGAAGAGCTGCCGGTTAATTTGAAAAATGAAGAGGTGGTAATAGAAAAAGAGGATGTTTCTGTTACCAATTTGAAAAAAGAGGAGACGATAATTGAAGAAGAAACCAAATTAAAGACCGAAAAGGATGAAATAATTATTGTCGAGGATGAAAAAACACCTGTTGATACCCAAAAAGAAGAGCAAATAGTTGTCGACGAAAAAGATATTTCTGATGAGACAGAAAAAAAATTGGAAAAGAAGGAGGAAAAACCAGAAGTAGAAGAAGAAAGTGCTGCTGATGCTTTGTTGAAAAGGATTGCTCTAAAAAAGCAAAAAAAGAAGGAAAAGGAACTAGAGGAGGCAAATATGGCCAATGAAAAAAAGTCTGAAACAGAACCTGTAATTGAATCTTCATTAGAAAAAAACGATGAAGTTGAAACCAAAACAGAACAAATAATTGAAAAAGCTATAGTTGAAAAGGAAGAACCTGAAACTCGTATTGAAGCAACAAAAGCTGGTCAATTATCAGAAAATGAGGTTGATAGCTATAAAGTAGAAAAGGAATTATTGGTGATAGACGACAAGGTACATGAAACAAAAATTGAAAAAGAAAATGTTGATATACCAAAAACTAGGAAATCAAAAAAACTCATAGATGACTTTATAAATAAATCGGACTCGTTAGAAAGACTAGGAAGTAAGGCCCCAAGCATAAAAGGCGATATGTCCACTGCTAGTTTTGAAGAAAAAGAAGAGTTTAGCACAGAGGCAATGGCAGATTTATATATACAACAAAAATACTATGATAAAGCTATAAACATTTACAACAAATTAATTTTGAAGTTTCCACAAAAAAAGACTTACTTTGCAATCCAAATAAAAAGAGTACAAAGTTTAATAAAAAATAAATAATTATTATGTTCACATTAATATCTGTTTTAACGATTATTGCAAGTGTTTTAATGATACTAATTGTATTAGTTCAAAATTCAAAAGGTGGGGGTTTGGTTTCGAATTTCTCATCATCAAACCAAATAATGGGTGTAAGGAAAACTGCTGATTTTTTAGAAAAAGCAACATGGACTTTAGCTTTATCAATACTAGTGCTTAGTATTGCAGGTAGCATGCTTATACCACGCTCTTCCGATACTGAACAAGAATCGGTAATGAAAGATCAAATTGAAAACGCAAGCGATGCACCATTAGTCCCTAATATCCCGGCAGCAAATAGTGGTACAAAAAAAGAAGAATAATATTCGAATTCGCTTAGCTTATTAAAATATAGCATGTTTCAATTAAAATTTTACAAAAGCTATCTGTATGTGCAGATGGCTTTTTTATTGCCTTTATCTCAGAACTCTTGACCTATAAACAGAGTATCAATGCGTTATGGGTTTTGTTCGTAAAATAGAGTTGTCGTAAAAAGTCATTAGAAATTAGTTATTAGTCATTGAAAATAGCGTATAACAACCTAATGACCAATGCCTAATGACCAGTCTTAGATAAGGGAAATAGTCAATGTATGACAATGCAATTTACGATAAGTCAGGATGCCTATATTTTCAAATAGCCAAAATGTCAGAAAGTGCATCCTTTTAGTAATTGTTTGCAATGCTTGTAAATTGCTGAAACACAGCAAGATGTGTGATTTTGTGCATTTTTGGGTGAAAAAATGGCAAATTGTGTGGATAGAAAAATGACAAAAAAAGTTAATAACATATTTGGCATAAAATATGACAGAAAACAAACGTTGAAATTAATATAACTTTAAATAAATAAACATGGCAGAAGTAAAAATTAAACCTCTTGGCACAAGGGTGCTTGTTGAGCCATCAATAAGCGAAGAAAAAACGGCGAGTGGAATTATTATTCCGGACTCTGCAAGAGAGAAGCAGCAAAGCGGGATAGTCCTTGCGGTTGGCGCAGGAACAAAAGATAACCCAATGGAAGTGAAAGTTGGGGATAAAGTTCTTTATGGGAAATTTTCAGGAACAGAGCTTCAGTACGAAGGTAATGATTACCTGATTATTGAACAAGCTGATATCTTGGCAATTGTTTGAAATTAGAATCTGATAATTAGTAACTGGTAACTAGTAATTTGTTACTTGGAGGTATAAAAAGTAAATAAAATATTAATTAATAATAATATAAAATAGTTTAAAATGGCAAAAATAATTAAATTTGACATAGAAGCCCGTGATTTGTTAAAGAAAGGCGTTGACCAATTAGCAGATGCAGTAAAAGTAACATTAGGGCCAAAAGGTAGGAATGTTGTAATTGAAAAGAAATTTGGCGCACCTCAAATTACAAAAGATGGTGTTACTGTGGCAAAAGAGGTTGAACTTTCTGATCCACTTGAAAACATGGGTGCCCAAATGGTTAAAGAAGTGGCGTCAAAAACTGCCGACGATGCTGGTGACGGTACAACTACTGCAACTATATTAGCCCAATCTATTATCAGTGTTGGTATGAAAAACGTAACAGCCGGTGCAAACCCTATGGATTTAAAAAGAGGTATTGACAAAGCTGTAACAAAAGTTGTTGAAAATATTAAGTCTCAAACTAGGCAGGTTGGAGATGACATCCAAAAAATTGAGCAAGTAGCTAAAATTTCAGCAAATAACGATTCTGAAATTGGGAAACTAATTGCTACGGCTATGGAAAAAGTTCATAAAGATGGTGTAATTACTGTTGAAGAGGCTAAAGGTACAGAAACTACTGTTGAAATTGTTGAAGGTATGCAGTTTGACCGTGGTTATATTTCACCATATTTTATTACTGATTCTGAAAAAATGGAGGCAGTAATCGAAGATCCATATATTCTTCTTTACGACAAGAAAATTTCTACAATGAAAGATCTTCTTCCTGTTCTTGAACCTGTTGCCCAAGCTGGCAGGCCACTAGTTATTATTGCAGAAGATATTGATGGTGAGGCTCTTGCAACATTGGTTGTGAATAAATTGCGTGGTTCGCTTAAAATTGCCGCTGTAAAAGCACCAGGTTTTGGCGACAGAAGAAAAGAAATGCTACAAGACATTGCTATTTTGACAGGTGGTACAGTAATTTCGGAAGAAACCGGATTGAAACTAGAAGCTGCCACTATGGATATGCTTGGCCAGGCTGAAAAATTGACAATGGATAAAGACAATACTACCATTGTTAACGGAAAAGGCGAAAAAGAACAAATTGATGCACGGGTAAAGCAAATCAGGGCACAAACTGAAACAACAGATTCTGATTACGATAAAGAAAAGCTTCAAGAAAGACTTGCAAAATTAGCAGGTGGTGTAGCTGTTTTATACATAGGTGCTGCCTCTGAGGTTGAAATGAAAGAGAAAAAAGACCGTGTTGACGATGCTTTAAGTGCAACAAGGGCTGCCGTTGAAGAGGGTATTATCCCAGGTGGTGGTGTTGCATTAATACGTGCTATCGAAGCAATAAAAGATTTAGATGGTGAAAACGATGATGAAACTACAGGTATAGCTATTATTAAAAGAGCAGTAGAAGAGCCTTTGCGTCAGATTGTTATTAATGCAGGTGATGAAGGTTCTGTAGTTGTTCAAAAAATTAAAGAAGGTGAAGGTGATTTTGGATATAATGCCCGCACCGAGGTTTATGAAAACTTGTTTGAGGCTGGTGTTATCGACCCAACAAAAGTTGTAAGGGTTGCACTTGAAAATGCAGCGTCAATTGCAGGGATGTTGTTAACAACCGAAAGTGTTATCGCAGACGAGGTAGAAGATGCACCTCCTGCAATGCCTCCAATGGGTGGTGCCCCAGGAATGGGCGGAATGGGCGGAATGATGTAATCAAAGCCCCCAAAAATATAATTTAAGCCTTCCCTTTTACTAGGGGAGGCTTTTTTATTGGTTCACCTTGCAAAACCTCTAATCGCTTCCAAAGCATTTTCTTTTTCCTCAATAAAGCCCATGTGCCCTGAATTTTCAAGCACCACAACTTCCGAATTATCAGGCAATTGCAATTTGCTTAATATTTCCATAGGGATGAAATTGTCCTTTTCTCCAATAATATATTGGATTGGTACTTTTGTGCCATATAATAACCCTGACCTGTCCGGTCTGGCCTTCATCGCTTCAAGTGCTGCAATAATTGCCTCGTCCGGCATACTTTGAGCAACTTTTTTACAAGTTTCAATTTCGTTTTTGTGTTTTTCAACATTCTGCTTGGCAAAAGTGTTCGGGAAATGTGCCGTATAAACCTGTGCTTTTTTCCCTTGCCGGATAATGTTGATTTCACGGTCGCGATTTTGCTTTTTCTCTTCTGTATCAGCATAAGGGCTTGAGTGAAATATAGATAAACCTGCTAACATTTCAGGGAATAAATCCAAAAAGCCCAAAGCGGCATATCCTCCCATTGAATGGCCAACAAAAGTGCATTTGTTAATTTTTTCTTTGTCAAGGATACTTTTTACAGATTCGGCTATTTGTTCAACTGTCAAATCTCCATCAATTAAAGTGCTTTCACCATGTCCGGGTAAATCAGGAATTATTACCTTAAAGCTTTCGGACAATTTTTCTGCAAAACTGCCCCAAATTTCTTTCGATTCAAGATACCCGTGTAGCAAAACTATTGTTTTGCCTTGCCCGGCAATAGTATAAACAATATCTGCCCCCTTATATTTAACTGTTTTAAGCATTGTTAATTATTTATTGATGAGTCCAGTCTAAAAAGGGTGAAAAAATACAATCTAAAAATCAGGATTTACCCCTAACCCTAAAGGGCGTCCTGATTTTCAGTAACTTCGCCCTTTAGGGTTAGACTCATTAATAAAATAAACGAAAAATACGAGTCCATAATATTTCTTAGCCAAAACATGCATATATATAATGGAATAGATGTTGGTTTTGTTTTGTTGCTATTTAGAATGATTCTAAATAATGTTTTAATGTTTATTAACATTTGATTCTATTCTTTAAGAATGTACATTTGTGGATACTTAGAATTGAATTTAAATATTAAAACCTTTTATTAATTTTTATCAAAATTTATAAAAATGAGTGGATTTTTAAAGTCCTCAGTAGGACAAAAATTTTTAATGAGTGTAACAGGGCTGTTCCTAATAGTGTTCCTTGCGGTACATTTAACAGCAAACCTGTTTTTATTGTTTGGCGACAATGCGTTTAATACCGTTTCGCATTTTATGGAAACAAACCCGTTAATACAGATTATGCAACCTGTTTTAGCATTGGGGTTTATCATCCATATGATTTACGCTGCTATTTTAACACTTCAGAACATGAAAGCAAGACCTCAGTCTTATAATAAATTTGAACAGGGGCATAGTAGTACATGGGCCTCTCGTAATATGTTCATCCTTGGGGCTTTAGTTTTAATTTTTCTGGTTATTCATATAATGAATTTTTTCTGGAAAATGAAAGTTTCTGGTTCTCCTTTGCTTGCAGAAGTGGACGTTGACGGTGTAATGATGCATAATTCTTATGCTTTAGTTGCAGGTTTGTTTACCAATGCTGATTTTGGGCTTGTTTATTCCATTTTTTATGTATTAGGTGCTATATTTTTAGGCCTTCATCTTCATCATGCTTTTTGGTCGGCATTGCAAACCTTTGGATGGAGCAATAATGTTTGGCGTAAGCGCCTAGAAGTTGTAGGAGATGTTTATGCTGTTATTATTGCTGCGGGATTTTCAATTATCCCACTTTATTTTTTAATTTTCATGTAGAATTTTAATTAATCTGTTAAATCGGATATAATTATATTAGATAAAATTATGACAAAATTAAATTCAAAAATTCCTGAAGGAGTACTTAAGGAAAAATGGACAAATTATAAAGCGCATCAGGATCTGGTAAACCCAGCCAACAAACGTAAAATAGAAATTATTGTTGTGGGTACAGGTCTTGCAGGGGCTTCGGCAGCTGCCAGTTTAGGTGAGCTTGGTTTTAAAGTAAAAAATTTTTGTTACCAAGATAGCCCAAGGCGTGCACATAGTATTGCGGCACAAGGTGGCATAAATGCGGCAAAAAACTACCCTAACGACGGAGATTCAATTTACCGGTTATTTTACGATACGGTAAAAGGCGGCGATTATCGTGCAAGGGAAGCCAATGTTTATAGGCTTGCAGAAGTAAGCAATGATATTATAGATCAAGGTGTTGCTCAAGGTATTCCTTTTGCGCGTGATTATGGTGGGTTATTAGATAACAGGTCGTTTGGTGGTGCTTTGGTTTCACGTACTTTTTACGCACGTGGGCAAACAGGGCAACAGCTTTTATTGGGTGCTTATGCAGGCTTGAATAAGGAAATAGCAAAAGGCACAGTAAAGATGTATCCGCGTACCGAAATGATGGATGTAGTTGTTATTGACGGCAAAGCCAGAGGTATAGTAACACGAAACCTGATCACAGGAGAAATTGAAAGCCATTTTGGTCATGCCGTTGTATTAGCTACAGGTGGTTATGGTAATGTGTTTTTCTTATCAACCAATGCAATGGGCTCAAATGGTAGTGCGGCTTGGAAAGCATATAAAAAAGGTGCATTTATGGCAAATGCTTCATTTGTGCAAATTCATCCAACTTGTATTCCTGTACATGGTGAGTTCCAGTCAAAACTTACGCTAATGAGTGAAAGTTTGCGTAATGACGGTAGGATTTGGGTTCCTGCTAAAAAAGAGGATGCCGAAGCAATTAGAAATCACAAGAAAACACCGGAAGATATTGCAGAAGAAGATAGAGATTATTACTTGGAAAGAAAATATCCTGCTTTTGGTAACTTAGTTCCACGTGATGTGGCTTCAAGAGCTGCCAAAGAGGTTTGCGATGCCGGAAATGGTGTTGAAACCGGGCAGGCTGTGTATCTTGATTTTAAAGATGCTATAAAACGTTTAGGTAAAGATGTAATTGAAGCTCGTTATGGAAACTTATTCCAAATGTACGAGAAAATTGTTGACGCCAATCCTTATGAAACGCCAATGATGATTTATCCAGCTATTCATTATACAATGGGTGGTACTTGGGTAGATTATGAATTACAAACTACTGTACCTGGATTATTCTCGATAGGGGAGGCCAATTTTTCAGATCACGGAGCAAACCGTTTAGGGGCATCTGCATTAATGCAGGGTTTGGCTGACGGTTATTTCGTTTTACCTTACACAATTCAAAATTATTTGGCAGATCAACATTCAGTTAAGGCTTTTGAAACTGATTTGCCTGAATTTAAGAAAACCGAAGAAGATACCAAAGCCATGATTTCTAAATTAATGGAAATTAAGGGTGAGCGTTCTGTTGATTCAATCCATAAAGAGCTTGGTCACATAATGTGGGATCATGTTGGTATGGAAAGAAATGAAGAAAGTTTGAAAGAAGGTATAAAAAAAATAAAGGCTCTACGTGCCGAGTTTTGGAAAAACCTTCGTATCCCTGGTGAAATTAATGCCATTAATGTTGAACTCGAAAAAGCAATAAGGTTAGCTGATTTTCTTGAAATGGGCGAATTAATGGCTAAAGATGCTTTAAACAGGGCTGAGTCTTGTGGTGGGCATTTCCGTTCAGAACATAAAACCCCTGAAGGCGAAGCTCTTCGTCATGATGATGAATTTATGTATGTTGCAGCCTGGGAATATAAAGGTGAAGGCGAAGAGGATGAACTACATAAGGAAGAATTGAAATACGAAGGAATTGAAGTTAAAACAAGGAATTATAAATAAGGTTTGGGAGTTGGAAGACGGGAGCTGGAAGACGGAAGTTTAAAAGTTCGTAAACCATAATTTAAAAATATTATGTCGAAAAATATAAATCTTACATTAAAAGTTTGGCGTCAAAAAGATGCTACAGCTAAAGGCGCATTTGAAGACTATAAGGTGGCTGATGTTTCAACTGATAGTTCTTTTTTGGAAATGATGGATGTGCTTAATGAGCAGTTGGTTAATGAAGGTAAAGAACCAGTTGCATTTGACCACGATTGCCGCGAGGGTATTTGCGGTATGTGCAGCATGTATATTAATGGTAGGGCGCACGGCCCAGATACCTTAATCCCAACCTGCCAATTGCACATGCGCAAGTTTGGTGATGGCGAAACAATTACCATTGAACCTTGGCGTGCAGGTGGGTTTCCTGTTATAAAAGATTTAATGGTTGACCGTTCTGCCTTTGATAAAATTTTACAAGCAGGTGGATTTATATCAATTAATACCGGTGGGGTTCCTGATGCAAATGCCATCCCTATTCCAAAAGTAGATGCAGATGAAGCAATGGATGCAGCATCTTGCATTGGTTGTGGTGCTTGTGTGGCAACATGCAAAAATTCATCAGCAATGTTATTTGTTTCTGCTAAAGTTTCGCAATTGGCATTATTGCCGCAAGGTAAAGTTGAAGCAAGCAGAAGGGCAATAAATATGGTTGCAACAATGGATAGGCTTGGTTTTGGGAATTGTACAAACACAGGCGCTTGCGAGGTAGAATGCCCAAAAGGTATTTCAATAGCTCATATTGCAAGATTAAATAGGGAATTTCTAGTAGCAAGTGTTAAAAACTTGTAATAGATAAAGATTTTTCATGGCTCTGATTTAAGCAGCCTTTCCGGTTTTGGAAGGGTTGCTTTTTTGTTTTAAACTCCCTTTTGGTGATATTCTTCAGTTCAAGTGGGGTAAATCTTCAATTCAGTTGGTGTTAAAATAAATTTAGTTTTGTAATTAGCTGAATATTAATTATATATATGTTGGTTTGAATTGCAAATTATGATAGACAGGACACATTAAAATCAAAATATTCAATATACTAAATAACTTTACCCTTTTTTCCAGTTCTTCTAATTTAGAATTTCTATATTGCATATGTAAATCCCATTTCAAACTATTTATTTATTCTAATCATTTATATAATTAAAATGGCTGAAAATACTAAACTATCCAAAGAAAAAATCAATTCAAATTATTCGGGAAAAACTGATTATGACTTAATAATTATTGGTGCTGGAATTAGTGGCATGTCCACGGCTCTTATGTACTTAAAAAATACTGAGGGTAAAAAAATCCTGATAGTGGAAAAGAACAGTTATGTTGGTGGCTATAGTACTACTTTCCGAAGGGGGGGATATGTTTTTGAAACAACGCAGCTTTTTCCGGACATAATTGAAATGATAGACTACCTTGGGCTTGATATAAAATTAAAGCAATATGAAAAAGATTTTATGAGACGCATCGTGGTTCATGGTGATGAAGTGGATGAATACAAAATCCCTACCGGTGCAGAAAATTTTACCCGCTATCTTAAAAGTAAATTTCCTGATGATGCCGATAAAATTGAAAAACTAATGAGCTATTCTATCTCTATGTTTTCGCAGGTTAGAAAACTAAAAGTTATCCCAACACTTAAAGACACCCTTGTAACTCCCTTTAAAGCCCCTAAGGTTATTGCAAACCTTAATCGTACTTATTCCGGATTATTAGATAAATTTGATATTACAAACCCTAAGCTTAGGGAAGTAATGGAAACTTTTACTTCGTTCTCTGGTGTGCCTTCTGACATGGCTTCTTCAATTTATGCTACCGGGGCAATGCTCTCTTCTATGACAAGGTGTTTCCGTCCATATGGTTATTTTGATGAATTTCCTGCAAATATGGCCAGGCTTTTTCAAAAAAGGGGTGGCGAGTTGCTTTTAAATGCTGAAGTTGAAAATATTGTAATTGACGAGGGGGTAGCAGTTGGGGTTAAACTTAAAAAAGAAGGTCGTGTTATTAAAGCAGCTAAGGTGATTACAACTATTGATCCTATGGTGGCGATGAGGAAATTGGTCGGTGATGAAAACCTGCCTGCAAAATATGTAAAGCGTTTGGAAAATGTAGTTATGTCTGCCTCATCAATTAATATTGCCCTTGGCCTGGATGATGATATTGACCTTGCCGGTATGGATCTTGACTATCCATATAATGTTGTATCAACCGGGCTGGGTACTTCCGAAAAACTTTTTGACGGATTTATTGCAGGGGATAATTCGTTTAGCGAGGATTGTTTTCATGCGGCGGTTATATGCCCTTCGCTTACTACCGGTGCAAAAAATACAATAACGATCAGGTGCACCCCTTTCGCAATAAACAAATGGCTTGAATGGCGGGAAAATGATCCTGAAAAATACAAAGCAGAAAAAGAACGATGGGCTGACTTTTTTATTAATATCGCAGAGAAATATTTTATCCCTGGCTTAAGTAAACATATTGTGGTCAAAAATATTTCTACCCCTGCCACCTTTGCACGTTATTCAGGTTCTCCTACAGGAAGTATATACGACATGGCATCAATTGTAACACAATTCGGGCCGAAGCGCCTCCCATTCAAAACCCCTGTTAAAAATCTTTATCAACCTAAATTTGCACATGGGTTATATGGTGGTATGATGAATGGGGTTCAGATGGTTGATATGTTATTAAACCGTAAATTTAACGATGGGAATTCCCTGTTTTCGCCCAAAAATAAATAGCTGATTATTAGTACGTTTTAAGTTCGTAAAGTAGTATTAATAGCCATTGCTATATGAAAATATTTTAACGCAGTCAGATTGTTTAGTAGATTTGTTCCCATTGGGTTTTCAGAGTTTTCCATATACTTCTGCAATTTTATTGTATTATCACGATAGTACTTCTAAAATTTCCATCGCCTATGAAAAACTCTGAAAACGGCTTTAGCCCTCAACGAAGTTAATCTTGCTGTAAATTAATTATTAGAGGTGGCCTTTATTAGAGGTGGCCTTATAGCCTTTTTTTATTATTATGCCATTTAACATTAAGGCTTGTGCTAAAACACTTGAATTTAGTGTTTGTTTGTATTCTATCAGTTTGCTTTGTGTTAATTAACAGGTAATTACCAATATACTAATTACTTTCAAAATATAAGTAATGCAGATATTTAAAATATTCCAGACAATTTAAACCAGAGCGAAATCACTTAGCAGCTCAATAGGCTAATTTTTAGTTTTTACCGGACTCATAATTCTAAATAATGCTAATTCCTTTTTTATTTTACCTTCTTTATTATCAACCTATCGTAAAGTAAGATCAACATTGCTGAAGCAAGCGCAATTATTGCAAATATTAGCCACATTAAATCAGGACGTTGCATATCGCGGGCAAATGCTGCATATAGTTGCCCTGAAAGAATTCCACCAAATAGATTACCAAGTGCAACACACCAGTAGAAATACCCCATATATAGGGCAACTTTTTCAGGGGGGGCAATTTTGCCCGTATATTCTTTCGACTTTGGCGAGGCCATCATTTCACCAAATGAGAAGACCACAATTCCGGCAACGGTAATCCAACCAACAGTCCCAAAAACTAGAATTGAAAGTGAAACCACAGTAATTATAGTCCCCCAAAAAATTGTTGTAAATGGTTTTAGCCTGGTAACAAAATATGAGATCATAACCTGAAATAAAATAATTGCACCAGCATTAAGGTTAATTATATACTCTGGGTTTACTTGCCCGGGTGTAGCCATTGAATTTGAAAAAGAAGCGAACAGCTCGTTTGAAAGCCCAAAGAAATTAAAGATAGATTTAACAGCCATCATTAAGTCGGATGTATCAACAAAATCGCGAATATATAAAGGTAGTGTATAAAATATTTGGTTGAACGAGGTCCAAAAGCCGGACATTAAAAGCAGAAACAGCCCAAATTTCCAATCTCCAAGTTTCATTTTTGAAGTAAACCAAGAAGCACCATTAGCATTATTCATTTTATTTAAAACCATGTCGTAAATTACATTTACAACAATCCACCCAATAGAGATGTAAATTATTTGAGCCCAAGTAATTGTGTTATCAGAAGTGAATTTTGAGCCCATGACAAGGATTACTAACAAGCCAAAAACAAAAAGGAAAAAACGACCATTACCGAGCACCTCAACCATATCTGTCATAACTTTTTTAAGAGAGCGAGGATTTGCAGATTTAGCCTCAGAAGTTGGCTCTTTATAAAATAAAGTTACGAAAATAAAATTGACAGCAATCCATCCTGCAGAAGCAATAAATACATAGTCCCAACTAATTGCACGTACAATACCTGCAACAATAGGCCCAAGGAAACCACCGATATTTACCATCATATAAAAAATCCCAAAACCCATAGAAGAGCTTCGTTCATTCGTAACTTTAGTAATGGTTCCGATAATAACCGGCTTAAACATTGCAGCACCAATTGCAACCATCATAAATGCAAGAAAGAATGTTGGAAATGTTTTAAATACCCCAAGAAAGTAATATGCCGGAACAAGAATAACAAAAGCTGCAAACAACATTTTCTTAAATCCATATCTATCAGCTAATGCACCAGAAACAACAGGGAATAGATATAAGAAGAAAGTTACAACGCCTTGCAAAACACCTCTGTCTTCATCAGAAAAGCCCAAGCCCCCTTCAGAAATTGCACCAGTTATGTAAAGAGATGATACTGCAAAGAAACCATACCATGCCATACGCTCGAAGATTTCCATTGTGTTGGCAACCCAAAATGTTTGTGGAAAATCTTTTAATTTAATTTTTGCTTCCATAAATTTTTAAAATAGTTTTTCTGCTTGTTTAAAGTCTGTATAAGTTCCAAAAATGCAATTTTTTTTTGCTAAAGCCTACGAATAAGTAATGTTTTTTTTCAAAGGGTGCGCCCTGTGTTGTTGTTCGTTATACTATAAGGAGCGAAAGCTACTTATACACAGGGTCTTGCTTGTGATATTAGCAGGAGGCAAAGCTTACCCAGTATTTTTAACATGGTTGGTTTACCATAAGATATACACTGAAAAAAGGGAAATGGAAAAACCTGAAACTATGGGGTGCACCAGCAGTCAGCCGCCAACCATGGACAAATGCATGAAGAAATTATTCTTACTAAATTTTATAAAATATTTTCAATTTGCAAAAAGCAACAGTTTAATTTGATTGAATATTAATTTCATCCACAAATATCCAAGCTTTCCCTTTGCCAGCATGCCATACAGGAACAAATTCAATACTTTTGCCAATAATTCGAACGAATTGTGCTTTGGTATTCTCTAATTTTTTCCTGTAACTTTTAATTACAGGATCTAAATGAGATTGATTAACAGATGTATTAAATTTTCTTACCATAATTTGTTGGTAATTTTTACCATCTGCTGAAATGTAAAAACCTACAATTTTTGGTGCAAATATCCATGAGTTTTGATCATGAAGAAAATTAACTTTGATTGAGTGGATATCCTTTACTTCTTGAAGGTTTACTGTTAAATCAAAATCATGACCTTCAAACCCTAACCATTTCCCATCTCTGGCATTCGTTGATCCTAAAAGTTTATCATTCAATGTTTTTAATCCCCTTGATGAGTAGGTAGGATGTGGTGGGTGCTTCAATTCAAACAATATCCTTTTCGGAATTTCTTTATATTCAACATGCGAAACAGCACTTTTATTTAAACCGTTTTTAATACTAATTGCTTTTACTATTGTTGACGAGTTTATTATAAATTCCTTGTTATAAAGCTCAGAATCCTCTGTAGGTTCCCTTCCATCCAAGCTGTAATATATCTTTGCACTGTCATCAAAGCAGAGTAATGAAACGGTAATGGTTTTACCTTTTTCAATTTCGGGAGTTGTAGGACTAATTGCTGGTGGAATACTTACGTAGTCGTCTGGATTAGAATAGAAGAGCATATCTGGCCTTAATAATTCTCTTTTCGGTTCTTCTCCTTTTTGAAAAAAAACTTCTAATTGTTCATTAAGAAGAATGTGGTCATAAGTGAGTTCAATGGGATAAAATCCTTTTTTTAGATAAATTGATTCATTATTTAGCCCCGTTTGTTTATTAGAACCACCCTGATAAAGTATTTTACCATTCACAAACAGTTTAGACGGATTCGCGGAATAAGAGAAAAAACGATAATCATTATCATCTTCAATTTTAACATAGCCTTTCCATTGCATTCTAAAATCATCAAAAATCGAAGGTATGGCATTTACATTAAAGAAAGTATCAAGACCTATCACTCTTGGGCTTTTTTTGGTATCTGTAAAATATTTATACATCAAGCCATTTTTCTTTTTGTTAGCTAAAGCTTGTTTTATTTGTGCTACCCTTTCAGGGACAGGATTTAACCCCATTTTTTTTCGTAGTCTGGCCATTGACCAACACCACCACGACACCTGTTCGCCATTTCCTGCATCAACAACTTTCCATATACCCTGTTCTAATTCCTTCAACTTTGTTTTTGTAACATGTTGGCGGTCTATTTTAGTTCCATTTGTTAAAGTCGCATTTTCCATATAAACAGGAGACTTATATTGAATGATTTTTAGCATATTAAAAATCTCATCTAAGCGTTCCCAATCATTTTCTTGTGTACAATACTCAATTTCCCAACCTATACCTTTACCAATCATTTGCCCGGAAAATGTTCCGTCTGCCCAAAAATCTGTAGGCATCCATTTTACCCCATTCCAGATTTGCATCCCCTTTCGTAACTCTCTAACTGTGTTTATCATAACATTATGCGAGAGCGGTTCCCATTGTGCCGCAATGGGCGATAAATTCACCCAACCCATACCATAAAAAGGGATGATAGTATTGTTTTCTTTTGATAATAATTCATAATAAACATCCTTGCCGTCTACTTCCCGTATCATATGTTGTTGTACCCCTTCTCTAAGAATTTTTATACGTCCTTTCCAAAGGCTTGCCAATTCATTTTCATTTCGTCTTTCAGCAACCAAAATCATCAACTCAAGTGCCGAACCAATAAAACATTGTGTTAACAAATTGTAATTGCTTTTGCCTGATCTGGAATGCTCAAAATTATAATTATGTACAAGCTTTGATATGGTTCCTTCTTTTTCTAAACCAAAATATGGTTTTTGAGTAGAGCTAGTCATCAAATCCGAGGCAATATTCCAAGTTTTATTTTCAAAATCTGTTTCTCCACGATGCAATGCCAACATTGCCCAGGCCATAATTACATGGGCTTGTCCGTCTATTTGATCGGTTCGTCCTATGACTTTATATGGATTATTTATAGAATCAGCAGGCTCATTAGGGAATAATTTACGATCAGTAACATGAGGAATTCTATCAAGACCATTAGTGATCATGGCATCAAAAGCACAATTAATAATATGTTCTGCGTGTTTGAGTTCACCTGTTTCAATAAGCAATGAAACAATAGCCCCTACCGTTCTTAGGTACATGCCACCATATTGCCCTGTTGTTGATTCTTCAAGATAACCGTCTGGCTCAATCCTATCTATTAAATCATAATAGGTATTACTATAAAGTTCTTGAAAAAAATCTGAGGATAATTCATGTTTTACCCTATCAGGCAAGTTGCTTTTGTCGTCAGAAGTGTTTTGACATGAAAAAATAGAAGTAATAAAAACAAATAGGATGAAGAAATTACTTTGCATCTCAATTTTAATTTAGGATTGCTAAGAAAGTTTGGCTATGCAGCGTGCGCCTTAATCAGGCACACTTTCAAACTACAAGTAGCCAAATTTTTCGATTTGGTAAATATAGTAATTTAAATCGGCAAATCGAAAGATTTGTCGAGAACATTTTATAGCTAAAGACATATTATACGTTTGATATTGTGCATATTACATAGTTTTTATTGTACTGTATGATTTCTCTTGTGTCCATAATGAATGTCTATGCAAATCTTACAAAATACTCCATAATTATTAAACTAGGTATCAGAAAAGGAAGTCCTATTGAAAACCAAAAACCCAAATTAAATAATCTTTGTCTATAAGCCTCACTGTTGTCTTTATTAAAACTATTGTCAAGCAAGTAACCAAGATTGTAAAATGTGTTTGCGATAAGCATCATGAACAAATAGCCTATACCTTGAAAAAAAGTTGTGAATAGAGTTATTTCAAATTCAAAGTCGTAAGGGGCTATTAAAATTACTCCGAGAATTGCATAAATCAAAAAAGCAGTTATGCCAGCGAAAACAAGTCCTAAGTTATATTTTACTCGATGAATTCTCCACCAATCTTTGCTGGATAATGAATTTTCAGTATCGCCCTCCATATGTGTTTGTCTATTTATTTTCATTTCCCCTTTTTCGTGGTCTGAGCCTAATATGTTCATAATAACCATGCATGTAAAATGCAATTGAATGTCAAGATTGAATTAGAAGTTTACCTATGATTCTTGTTCAATACATTCTTTTCGTTTTAACATATCACCCAACACCCAACCAAAGCAAAACGTAAATTTGTTCACCTTATGCGTTTATCAGATATTTTTTATTTTTAACGCAATGTACAAGCTATATGTTAAATATCCAAATTA
>NBLH01000280.1 GCA_002084525.1 Bacteroidetes bacterium 4572_117
GGGATACTCCCTTCAATACTTTCGACATCTTTTAATATACCGGGTACTTTTATGTTTGTAATTGTTTCGGTAGTTTTTGTAAATGGTTTGTTTTGGATTTATCTTCCTGCAAGGGTTGCTATGAAAGGGGTTTTGGTAAAATCGTTAAGTGCTATTTAATGTTGCTTTAGTACTACTTTACCAAGTTATAATTATCTGATAAATAGGCTGAAAGCCTTATTTAATTCAGCCCAAGGCAACGCCTTGGGTAAAAAGGACAAAATATTTTTAAGGACCGAAAGTCTAAGTTAATCTGATAAATAGATAAGTTGGGCTTCAGACCGCAATTAATTTTGATGTTTACCCTAACCCAAGGCGTTGCCTTGGGTTGAAACTATTTAGTCTTTCAGGCTGATTATCAGTGGGTTACGAGCTGATAGAGTTGTGTTAGGCACTGTTTTTTTCAAATAGCTTTTAAGAATTTCAAGCGAATCTGTTTTAGTAGTTTTATGGGGGATAGAATCAATTTCATTTATCTTGTTTTTTTCCGGTACTACTGCAATTTTTTTAGTCTTTTCCTCGCTACAATTTTTCCTTACTCCACAAACATACCAATAACCAGCACCGATTATCCAAGCTGTTAACAGGATTGATAAAATCAGGATATTTTTCCCATATTTAGTACTATTCTTTATTTTGCAACGAATATAATGAAAAAAATGGAATTTTGAATAAAATAAACAAGCATAAAGTGGTTAAATTTGAATAAGTATGGGATAGCCCATGGTATGTAGCGCATATTAATGTGAACACTGAATGTGTTAACTTTTTAAATATCTAGCTTAATTTCCACAAAAGTTGTACTATTAATAATCCATACTGCCCAAAACCCATTCATCATCAAAAACCATCCATTCGTCACAATCCATACTAGTTTCGTCAAAAAAAAGGGGGGTAGAAATTAAAATCTATATTCGCCAACTGTTAAAATAAATTTTAAACTAAAAAGTAAAATTTATGAAAAATTTGAGTATTTTTGTTGCCGCAATTATTATGCTGGCAATTAGTGTAAACATCTCTTGTACAAAAGAAGATGGTTTAGTTGATAAACCGATGGAAAAACAAGTTACCGAACTTACAAAAAAGGTAAATGTTTCGGTTAAAAATGGGATTTTAATTTTTCAAACAAGGACTGATTTGTACAATTATTTGCACATAGTTGGTGATGATGATGTTTTGAAACAAGAAGAAAGTAAACTTGGTTTTAAATCTTTTTACACCGAATGTATGCCGGCATCAATTGAAGATGAAAAATTATGGCAATCGTACGAAAATTTGAATTATACCGCAAGTGAATTTAATGAAGCAATTGAGAGCGGTGCTTTGGCTGAATATTCTGATGTTACCTTAGAATTGATAAAACAAGGCAAAATGAGGATTGAAAAAGATGGGGAGGAGAATATTTTGTCATACACAACAAGTGCACCTTATTTGGTTAAAGTTTTAAACGGTAATAAATTAGTTTGTGTAAACGATACTATTTTTCAGTACAACCAACACGAAATTAAATTTATACCCACTGGTAATTTCGATTTAATTAAAGAACTTGGCAATACAAAAGGGGCAGATGACTATAAAGGTATAGTTGTTGCAAAAGAAAGAAGGGAAAAAGATTATTATTTTCCAACAACTGATATACCCGCAGCGGAAGATCAAGATGATAATGGTAATTCATGGGGTTCTAAAAAGATAAGAGGCCAATTAAGGATAAAACATTTTGATTACCTTTCATCCTCAAACGGTAATGCGCCTTGGTACTATGCTTCGTATTACATAAGTGTACATAGTTGGAGCCGTTACTTATGGGCTTGGCACTATGATCGTACAGAGGTTAGTTTATGGAGTTGTAATTGGTACCGTTCGTATACTTGGATGGGTAATAATGGCACCGATTATCATGATTTCCTTAACGTTGATATAATGACAAACAGGAGCGCAGGAGCTACTCATTTATTATACGAAGGATATTCTAACCCGGCAACAATGAACAATATGGCTTTTGCCGGTATGGTTGGTATTTCCAGGTACGATAATACAGATGTAAGCGTTTATATATCCCATCCTGAAGTAGATGTGCCATCAAGGTGGTGGTAATTATTAGTTAATTTGTATTTGCTATTTAATTGGTAGGGACACGCCCTTGCGTGTTCCTTAAATTTTTATTTTTTATGCAAACAATAAAAGTAAAACAAATATTTTACAAGCTGATTTTGGGTTTTATCATCATTTTACAATCCTGTATTGAAAAAGTTGATTACGACCAGATTGCTACACCCGAGCCTAAGTTGGTAGTAAATAGCTATATAACACCTGATAGTTTAATGGAGTTTTTTGTGCATAAAACATCGGGCATGGTCGATACAAATATTTACATTAAAACAGGCAACATTAAAGTTTGGGAAGACGATGTATTGCTTGCCACACTGACCGAACATAAAAATGGGCATTTTGTGTTGCCGATAAAACCAAAAGTTAACAGCAAGTATAAAATTGTTGTAAATGCTGATGATATGCAAGTTTCAGCGCAAACAAGCATACCGGTGCCAACAAAAATTACAGGTTTCACATCAATTTACCCTGTCGGCTGGGAAGATCAAATTTCTTATGGGCCTTATGCCAAGTTTTTTATCACTATAGATGACCAAATTATAAATAATTATTACGAACTTGTTATACTGGGTTATAAAACAAGCCTTATTTATAAAAAAGGGTACGTACTAAGCGATAATGCTATTATTAAAGCTGAGGGCGATAATTATACAAATCAAAAATTAATGTTTTCAGATAAAATGTTTAATGGGCAAAAAATTGTTTTTGATTTTGATGCTTTTGAGATAATTAATGAATTTGTAATTGAAAAAATCTTAATTGTATTACATACGGTTACAGCAGAATATTATATGTACCATAAAACACTGGCAGAGCATTATTATAACCAAGGGCTTATATCTTTCTAATATTGAAGGGGGATACGGTATTTTTGCAGGTTATTCTACCTTTATTTACGAAGTTGATAGTCATATTATTAGGGGGTATGGTAGGTAGGAAAGCGAGGGTTAAGGTATTCAGTTAATAATTATTATGCAAAAAATAAAACAAATATTTTACAGCTTGTTTATTGCTTCCATGGTACTTTTTTATGCATGCATTGAAAAAGTTGACTATATGCAAATACAAACTCCCGAACCTAAACTGGTGGTAAACAGCTATATAACACCCGATAGTTTAATGGAGTTTTTTGTGCATAAAACATCGGGCATGGTCGACACCAATATTTACATTAAAACAGGCAACATTAAAGTTTGGGAAGACGATATATTGCTTGCTACGCTATCAGAACATAAAAATGGGCATTTTGTGTTGCCGATAAAACCAAAAGTTAACAGCAAGTATAAAATTGTTGTAAATGCTGATGATATGGAAGTTTCGGCAGAAACAAGTGGCTCTGGTTTAGGTATTCTGTGTTTTTAACATATTTTTTATTGTTATCTGCGTTCTTATTTTTGTTTGTAGCGTAGCTATTCAATATATTATAATTTTATGAAAAAAAGGATTAAATTTATATTGCTATCAATATTAATGGCAAACCTTGGTTTAGCCCAAAAAAGTAGTATTAGCGGTTTTATTAATAATACCGAAGGTGAAACTTTGATTGGGGCAGTTATTTACGACCAAATTTCTAAAAAAGGGGCAATTACCAATAACTTTGGTTTTTACAGTTTAAAATTAAATACGGGTGATAGTATAAAACTTCGTGTTTCGTATATTGGTTATGCAGTAATTAAAAAACAATTTAGCTTAAAAAGCAATAAACGGCTTAATTTTACATTGCATACCGTAACGGATATTAAAACTATTGATGTTATAGCAGAAAAATTCAATAGAAAAGAAGTCAGTTCCCTGAAAATACCCGCCAAATATATTTCAGCCGTGCCAAGTTTAACAGGCGAGGTAGATATTATGAAAGCATACCAGTTAATGCCCGGTGTAGCTTCGGGAGCTGAGGGTAGCAATGCAATTTATGTGCGTGGGGGCAGCCCCGACCAAAACCTTTTTTTGCTTGATGATGTACCGCTTTATAATGTTAGCCACCTTGGTGGTTTTGTTTCGGTGTTTGATAATAGTGCAATAAAAGAAACTAGCTTAATTAAAGGGGCTTTTCCTGCAAAATATGGAGGGCGTTTATCGTCTGTGGTCGATATTCGTATGAAAGACGGTAATTTTAAAGAATATCATGGCGAATTTGGTATTTCGCCGCTTATTACAAAACTATTTTTTGAAGGACCAATTGTAAAAGACAAAAGTTCTTTTATATTTTCGGCAAGGCGGTCGTATATCGATTTGTTTTCGAATATGCTTACAAGGATACAATATGGCAAAGGTAATACTGCCGGCTACAGGTTTTATGATATAAATTTAAAACTGAACCAAAAAATAAAGGATAAGGACCGTTTGTTTTTCAGTTTTTATACTGGCGACGATAAATTATCGGGTAATATAAATTTTAACGAAAGTGATATTGATATGAATTCCAGTGTTAAAGCAGCAACCCAATGGGGAAACGATTTAGCAAGTCTGCGCTGGAACCATGTTTACAGCAATAATTTGTTTAGCAACCTTACACTGGCATATACAAACTATAATTTCAGGAGTTTTTTTGATGCTTATGTACAACAAGTTTATTTGGTTGAAGATACAACAGTAAACCCACTTGAAAATCCTGAGGAGTTATTTAAAGAAGATACCACAACTGCAAGTTTTGGCAACAAATATGATTTGGCAGTTTTTGATTATACAGCAAAAATAGATTATAACTGGTACATTAACGCTAAACTGGAAATTAACTGGGGCGGGGCATACATTAGCCACCACTATAAACCCGGCGAAACAAGTGCATACATGAAAACCGATAGTGTAGATATTGACTATGCACATAAAGATGTGATTACAAATTCTGCCGAGATATATTTTTATGCTGAAAGCTCATTGCAAATAGGTAAATGGTTGTTTTTTGATATAGGGGCTCACTACTCGTTATATTTGGTTGATAATGAGCTATTTAAATCATTACAGCCTCGTTTGAGCACAAGGCTTAAACTAAGCGAAAACTTAAAATTTGGTGCATCGTACAGCAAAATGGTGCAATACCTGCATTTATTGCCAAGTATAGATATGAGCAGCCCAAGCGATTTTTGGGTTCCTGCAACCGGTGAAGTACCACCGGAAGAGGCCGACCAATTTTCAATAAACCTGCACTATTTAACCCCTGACAATAAATACGAATTTACCGCCGAAGCTTATTACAAAACCATGACAGAACTTATTGAAATGAAACAACACCAAAGTTTTTTTGGCAGTATGGAAAGCTGGGCAAACAAAATTGAAAAAGGGGGCATTGGTATTTCAAAAGGGCTTGAATTTCTTGCAAAAAAGAACAATGGCAAAATTACGGGCTGGCTTGCATACACTTTATCGAAAACAGAACGAAGGTTTGAAAACACTCCAATAAACTCGGGCAACTGGTTCCCATTTAAATACGACAGGCGGCACGATATTTCTATATTTTTAAATTATGATGTTACAAAGAACATAAATTTATCGGCCACATGGGTTTTTACAACGGGCAGCAGCATGACACTTGCCGGCGAAAAATTTCCGGCACTTGATTTTTATGTTGATGATTTTGGAAGTTATAGTTCAAAAGAAATAACAGAGTGGGAATTTAGGGATGCCTTTATCTACAGCGGTAAAAATAATTACAGGATGCCATCGTATCACCGCTTAGATATAGCTGCAAAATTTACAAAGAAAAAAAAGAGGGGCATACGTACATGGAGCTTCGGCATTTTTAATTTATACAGCAGAAAAAACCCATATTTTTATTTTTACAAAAAAGAAAAAGAAACAAATAAAATGCAATTATATAAGTTTAGTTTGTTCCCGGTAATACCTTCAGTTGGTTATAACTTTAAATTTTAACATGTAATTAAAATAAACAACTAACATTTCTGACTTTATAACACACAGAATATCAACACGTAAAAGATAAAATAAATAGCAAAAATGTTGCATTATTTGAATATAATTTATTAACTTTGAAG
>NBLH01000071.1:0-6088 GCA_002084525.1 Bacteroidetes bacterium 4572_117
GGGCCGAGTAAACCTGTATAAGTATCGGCACCAGCTTGATTGTTAAGTTCAACAATTAAACTATCAAGGTAATTGCCATTTAAAGCATCGGCAACCACTTCTTGCAGGGCATAAATATCAGCATCTAAATCAATTATTTTTGTCGAAACACTTGTTAACTGTTCGTCCCATGTTGATGCATGCCCACTTTTTGATGGTGTACCAAACCATTCTAAGTTCCAGCTTACCAAATCTAAGGTTTTGTCGTTGGTAAGGGAGCTTGCATTTGCCGGTATATCAGTGTTTGCAGCAACTAGTATATCTACAATTAAATCTGTGGCGTTTGTACCGCTGTGTGTTATCCGGCCTTTTAATCCACCCAAATAATCGGTTGTGGGTTTACACCTGACATACAGCAGTTTACCATCGGCTTCGGCTTGTGCAACTGTCAATGTGTTGGCCCAGGTGGTTTCATCAGCCGATAGCTCAAAAGGTGCTTCTGTTACAAGTTCAATATCAGATTCCAGGTTTTCGGCATTAATAGTATAACTAATTGATGCACTTGTTGTGTTAGGTGCAGTATATGTAAAATCAATACTTGCTTTGCTGCTTGATATAATTGGGGCTAGCTCAATTGCAATAAGGCTTATATCATCTAAATTTATGCGGGAGCTTGAAGTTGGGGTACTAACATGTTTAAATGCCAAGTAAAAAGAAGCTGAACTAATTGTATGTAAATCAGAAACATATTCTGTCCAGTTATCTTCACTTGTAACATCTTTAAGTTTTGTCCATGTAGCATCGTTTGGGTTTCCTGTACCGCTGTAGTCTGTTGAGAAAAATAATTCGACAACACTGCCGCTATAATCCCATTCCATCCAGTATTTTAATTTGGCCTGGCTGTAACCGCTTGTATTAAATAATGGGCTAACAAGCCAGTCTTCGCTATCGGTATCAGCCTCGTAATTATTCATTGCTATGGCTGTACCCCCATTATGCCCATAGGTATCGCAATCCCAGTTTTTATTACTACTGACACTATACTTTAGCCAGTCGGGTGCGCAGTCTGTTTCAAAATCCTGCGTGTACAGTTCGTCAGGGGTAAGCAAGGGGTTACCTTCTGTGCCTGAGACTGTTAGCCTTGTTGATTTGTTGCCACTATAATGAATTATGTATGCACTTATTTCAGCACCAACTGCTCTTTCTGGCACAAACCTTACATAAATGGTAGTGGCTTCCAGTTCATTGTCGGTAATAGCTATTTCAATGTTTTTTACAAAATCGGCAGTGTTGTTGGTTAATGATATTTCAAAATGTTCAGGTGCATCAATATTTAGTTTTGCGCCAAGTTCCGTACCTTCAATTTCGTAAGTTTTTATTTCTGATACCGATCCGTAAGGCACTATCGGAAACGCATCAACAGAGCTCAACCTGATACCTGTAGTGGTATTCCCTGGCCATGCAACACCTTGTAGGTCGCCCCATAAGTAATCAACTAAAGCAGGCATGTCAGTAAAAGGGTTCCTGTTGTTTTGCCAATCATAAATAACATTGTTTCTTCTCATTTCATAATCATCGGGCAAATCAATTCCATGCCACTCGATAAGAGATGCTAAATCACCAATAATTTGACCATCCTGGTCACCGTCTGCCAGGCTAAGGTCGTTATATCTAATTGCCATATAAAAAAGTGCCCTTGCTATATCTCCTTTGGCGCTGACAGGTGGTTCGTAAAACGATGAATTTTTTGTGCGCGGGCCGTTAACATCGGCAAAATCTAAACTGCCACGGTTTGCGTTTTCACCTGCGTCAGAAGCCCTAAGTTGGTGTGCATCAGCATGTGCATGTGCAATATCTGAGGCACTTGTAGAAAAATAAACATCTTTTCCGTCAGATGAAGTACTTGTACCCCCAGAAAACCCCCCTCGTGATTGAGGGAAGACATGCTCGCGGTTCCATCCTGTGCTTCCTGAAACATGCGCTGTTTTAGCAATCCCTGTTTCAATATACACCTGCCATACCTGTGTGTCATCATCAGGGTTTTCATCAGCCTCTTCAAGCATAAGCCAGGCATCGCCATAAGTTTGCCCGCGGGTGTTGCTGTTTACCACTATGTTTTGCAAGGCAGTGCGCAGTTCTGCACCACTTAGGCCAATTAACGAATTGTAATAGTCGTTTGTGGCAGTGGTTTGAACATTGCCGTAGCTTGGGTTATTAGGTGTGCCTATTTGTGCATTCGAATTCCCAACTTGAAGGATTAATGCAAGGCTTAAAAATAAGAAGAAGTCAAACCTTAGTATACTAATATGTTTATTTTTCATACATTTTTTGTTATTACCATTTATTTTCATCATACTCAATTAAGTATGTTATAATTTCTATATCATTTATTATTTCTGTTTGTTCTTTTACGTTTTCGGGATATTTTATATTTGTTGGGCAAAAAACGAGATAAATCCCTTTATTTAAGTTGAGGCTTGCACAATAATATGCAAGTTGCTCTTTTCCTTTGCTAAATTTGCCCGGGCTGTAATATACTTTTGTTTCTATTAAGAATTCCTTGTTTGCAATATTTATGATCATATCGCTTTTTCCTAGCCCGGTATCTGCCTCCCTGTATATTTTACCTTCTAATTCCTGCATAATAGCAGTTATAAAAGTTTCAAAGCTATATATTAAAGATGCTTCTTTTATAGATTTGTAATTTCCATTTTCATCTTTTTCCATAAATGCCTTGAAACCGCGTCTTTTTACATATATTTTATATTTTGCAATTAATTCTGCAATTTTAAACCCACCTTTTTTTGTGTAATATTCTTCTGCAAAAATTGTTCGGCTTATTTGTTTCTTTTCCCCATTTGTATAAGGATAAAAAGCATCGTAAACAGCTTTTTTGTATATTGGCACCCAAAATGTTACATATCCGTTTTCATCTTCTTTTATTAACCCGTTTGTATGTAGGTATTTAATTTCAGGTTTATTTATTTTATAAGGTATTTTTTCTTCTGTAAATAGTAAGCGTTCTATAAATTTTCTGTGTTGTTCGGCTTTATTTAAAATATTTGCTATGTTTTTATCTATTACTAAGTTTAAATACCAGTGTTCTGCCTTTAAATAGTCTTTGTAAATAAGTGTGTGTTTTTCAGGGTTATCATCCACTAGTTTTTTTGCAAAACCATTTACTAATCCGGGTTGATTTGCAGTAATTTGGCAAATTTTATTTTTTACTTCAATATCAAATATTTGCTTTGTTTCAGTTTCGTGCTGATTAAGGAGTTCATTAACTTCTTCATCAGTAAAATACGGGACGTTTAAATTATCTGCAATATTAAAAGGTGATGCATTATCGCTAACAACGCCCACTATGTTAGAAACACCAACAAGTATAACGCTTTTTAGGCAATGTTTTTCTCTTGAATGATAAGCGTTACGTATTGAATGTAAAAAATCGCCAAAATATTCTTCGTTTATCCCTTCTACTTCGTCAATTATTAATACACATTTTTGTTTATTTTCTTTTTCAATTAAATTAAAAATATTTGATAAATCCTTTTCTTTAGAAAAATCCATATTCCAAGATTCCATTATATATCTTGACAACCGAGCTAAAAAACTTTCTAAAGAAGCATTTCTATAATTTTCAAAATTTATGTGGGCAACTTTATAGCCCTTTTTTTCTAATTCTACGGCAAGTTGCCTAAAATAAGTGCTTTTGCCGGTTTGCCGTGGTGCCCAAATTGTAAAGTACCTGCTTTTATTTACCAAATCTAAACCTTTTGCTATTAGGTCCTTGCGTTTTATTGTATAGTGTTCTTTTTCAATATTGGGGCCAGATGTATTAAAATATCTCATACACGAATTATTATTTTTCACAAAGTTAACGAAAATTTAATAAACCTTTAAGCACCAGTGCTTTTTTATATGTAAACCCTGAGTATTATAAGTAATTGATATTCTTTTAAATATAAAATTTGAATTTACAATTAATTTTTAACAGGAGCTTACTTGGTAGCTTCAACACTCAGGGCAATCGGGTTTAAAAAAGCGAACATAATTTTGCTACGATCCGTGGCACGGATAAGTTAAATATCTGTAAATACTATAAAAAAACTACAATTTTTTATTTCAAACGATCCGTGCCACGGGTATTTTGAAACAAATTTTATGATAATTGCGACCAAAAAAGTTTAAACCCGATTGCCCTGCTTCAACACTTAGTTAAATTTTAGATTAAGGATTTAAAATTTTAGATAAACCTATTAGCAATAAATTTTACCAAATTGTTTTTACTAAAGTCGATTTTAAGAGATTTTTATCGGCAGTAACAAGCGGGATGTTTTTATATATTGATGTTGCGCAAATAATTCTATCAGCCGGGTCTGCATTTATTTCAGGCGAAAAATTAACAGACATATCGGCAATTTGAGGATTTATACACTGATAGGTATAATTATTAGCAGATTTAACAAGTTCAATAAATTTAAGATAAGATACATTAATTTCGAGCCTATTTTTATTTATTAGCATGGCAATTTCCCATAATGATATATTGCTTACTATAATACCATCCGTTTCATTTGATTTTTTTATCGCATTAATTGCATTTTTACTTAAATTATCAGGTTTTAATGCACTCCAAACAATAATATGTGTGTCAATAATTATCATATATCCATCATATTCCACGATTCATCAATAGGAGATAAAATATCATGTAAAATTGCTGTTTTACCAATTTCTAAAAGCTTTTCCTTTGCATTTTCAAGCAAATTATCCGGCGGCACAATTTTAGCAATTACTTTTCCCCTTGATGTGATATGAATTACTTTTCCTAAATATATTTCTTTAAGTATTTGCGTGATATTTGCCCTTAAATCACTTACTGCAATAGTTTCCATAATGTTTAATTGTTGTACAATACAAATGTACAACTAATTGCAGTGAAATGCAAATTATTTTTTGCAGTTATAGCATTACAGTTTCTAAGTAGGAGAAATAACATTTTGTGTTTTTACCAATTTAGAATTTCTTATATAAGAAGCCTCAATAGACGGAACTTTCAAAAGCTCCTCTCTTTTCTTTGTGTCTAATTTAATTTCTTTATTGTTTAAAATTAATGATTCAAGAGGAATGTCTAAATACCTGTTTAACAGAACAATCATTTTTAAACTTAATGGCCTTTTTTTATTTAGTATCTCTGATATTCTTGTTTTTCCTCCAAATAAAGCTGCAATATCTACCTGTTTTAAACCAACTTGCTCCATTCTAAATATTATGGCTTCAATTGGATCCGGAGCTTCAATCGGATAATGTTCCTGCTCGAATTTCTCAACAAGTAACGATAAAAGCTCCAATTCTTCACCCTCCTGGCTATTTGGTTCAATTGCTTTTTCAGATTTTTTTATTATTTTATAAATCTTTTTACAGGCAATTTCGTACTCTTCTTCCGTTTTTAATATTTTAGTTACCATAACTTATTTTTTTTGCATAAAAAAAGGGAAACATTTGCTTCCCTTTTAATATTATATTATGAAAAAATATTAGAAAATATATCTAATACCAAATTGTGCTTGCCATCTTGAACTTGAAATTCCAGAATCATCAATGTTCTCAATACTATTTGGTGTTTCAAATGTGAATTGTGGAGTAGTTCCATCAGCTTCAAATCCTTCAAAATTAATTAAACGAACATAATCATAACTTACATAAGATCTTCTACCCCAGTCTTTGTTTAACATATTTCCTAAGTTAAAAATATCAAAAGTAAACTGAAGAGTTTGTTTTCTGCCAGCAGCATTAACAAAAATATCCTGAACAAGTTTTAAGTCAAAAATGTTTGAGAAAGATCCTCTTGAACCATTTCTTTCTGCATAATCACCTTTTCTGGTACTTAAATAGTCATCACCATCAATATAAGCCTCAAGTGCTGTCCACTGTGCAGCAGCAGAAACCTCGTCAGCATCACCAGGATTAAGGGTTACTAAGTTAATTTCACTGGCATTAGCAGGAACCCAAATAAGGTTGTTATCACTTTCTCCACTACCGTTAAGGTTACCACGGTCATTATAAACATTTGAGTATCTTGAACCAGCTTGCCCGTTATAGAATA
>NBLH01000071.1:6101-18541 GCA_002084525.1 Bacteroidetes bacterium 4572_117
TATATGAAGCATAAGCCATAACTCTTCCACCTCTGTCAAAATCAGAATAAGATAAGTCAAGGTTATTTAAACCATTAACCTGCTCCATGTATCTCCATTGCGAAGAGTTCTGAGAAGAAGTACCATCATTTATAGCTAATGATCTACCGTAAGTATAAGCTAAACTAAAAGTTAAACCATTATCAAAAGGCTTTTGAATTTGAGCAGTTAAGTCATAAGCATAACCTTCACTGGTGTTGTCTCCAAGCATGATTCTTGTATAAGTTTCATCAACATCCTCACCACCATAATATGGACGAGTATCTTGTCCCATAGTAATGTTACCAGTAGCTTGTGTAGCATTAAGGTTATAATATATTACGTTATTAAGTGTTTTTGTATACATCCCCTCTAAGGTACCTATCATACCCATTGGTAATTTTTGATCATATGCTAAACTTGCACGTAATACTTGTGGTAATTTAAAGTCCTCAGCAAATAAATCCATCTGACCAGAAGGAGTTTCCTCTATTGGATCATCTCCCGGTTGAATAAAATCTTGTACAGTATATTGGTTATCCCAATCTGGTCTGAACATAATATCATCACCCAAGGAACTTCTATGGTAAACACCACCAATGGTTAAACCATTATTCGTATAAGATCCAGCTGGCCAAACCAAAGGAACTCTACTTGTAAAGATACCAATACCACCACGTAATTGTGAAGTTTCATCACCTTTAATGTCCCAGTTAAAACCAATTCTTGGAGAAACCATCAACTGAGTTTTAGGCATTTGCCCAGCTTTTGCACCTTTTAAATCATGACCTTCATCTTCGATTAAAGGAATTGTTGTTGTGTTAAAATAAGTGTCTTCTTCTGGAGCATTTGGGAATACAGGTAAGTCAAGACGAATACCGTAAGTAAACTTAAAATTGTCAGAAATCTGGAATTCATCCTGAGCATAAACACCAAACTGCATCATGCTAAAATCAGCCGCTGCTGCAGAACCATCACCTGTAATATCATCAACAAGTGAATAACCTCTTTCATATTGATAAGCAGGGTTATTAGTGTTGTCCATAAAATCAGCTAAAGTACTATACCTATATTCACCAAAATTCTTTCGCATAAATAGGTTGTAAACCGAAGTGAATTCATTATGTGTTCCAAAGGTAATCGTGTGTTTACCTTTATAAATACTGAAATTATCAGTAATTGTTAAAACATTTTGATCTAACTGGTTTGCTGTTGAATAAGGTTCAGAGCCTAAATAAATAGTACCTGATCCATCATATATTCTTAAAGCAGGAAAGCTGCTACCAAGAGGGTCTCTGTCATCACGAACAGTTGTATAACCAATAATCAGGTTATTTGACACAGTATTCCAGTTACTTTTAAGTTCAAGAGCTGTTGAATTAGTTAAACTTGGAAAATAAACACCATTGTTATAATAGCTAATTGACCTGTTACTTGACCTTGAAGGACTAAGTGATTCATTATTAGTGTACGAATGACGTAAACTTAATTTATGGTTTTGATTAATATTATAATCAATACGAGCTAAAAACTTTTCACTATTTAACTCTCTTGTATTATTTAAATAAGTACCTGCATCATAACCATAGTCAGTTAAAAGCTTATTTTCAAGAGCTGTTAAATCAGCTTGAGTTGCATCACCTTCGTAATCATTAAAGTTGAAAGGCTGAGGGGTCTCATCTCTTTGAATCTCTGCATTTACAAAGAAAAATAATTTATCCTTAATAATTGGACCACCAATACGCATACCATATGTTGCAGCACTAAATTCTGCTAATTTTTCACGTTCAGCTGTTTCATCATCGGTAGGTGTTAAACCTGCTAAGTTTTCATTTCTCAAAAAATAGTATGCAGAACCTTCAAATTTATTTGTTCCGCTTCGTGTAACAGCATTTACACCGCCACCAGCAAAACCACCTTGGCGTACATCAAAAGGAGCTAAAACTACCTGAAACTGTTTAATTGCGTCTAAACTAATTGGTGTTCCACCAGTTTGTCCACCATTTGTTCCTGTAGAAGTAAGACCAAATACATCATTGTTAACGGCACCATCAATAGAAATTGAGTTATATCTGTTATTCATACCACCAATAGAAATACCACCCGCATCATCAACTGAAGCTTGAGGTGTAAGTCTAACAAAGTCAGCCATAGAACGATTTACTGTAGGTAAAGCATTAATTTGTCTTTCGTCAACTACTGTTTCAGCACCAGTTTTGTTTCCATCAAAAACGTCGTTTGCATAAGCAGTAACCACAATATCTGCAAGTTGAACATCTGATTTCTTAATATCAGTATTAACCCTGTAAGTTTGTCCAAGAGTTAAATAAATATCTTCTTTTACATACGATTGGTAACCAATAAATGAAACGGTCAACTTATAAGGTCCACCTACATTCATATTCGGGATTCTAAAAAATCCTTGTTCATCAGTAATTGTACCATACTGAGAACCAGTTGGTGTGTGCACTGCAACCACTGTTGCACCTGAAAGGGCTTCGCTTCCACTAACAATTTTTCCGTTTATGGCGGAAGTAGTAGAGCCCTGACCGAAAGAGTTCACAGCAAACAAAACAAAGGTTGCCAGGAACAAAAAATTAATAATTCTTTTTTTCATAATTTAAAGTTTGGGTTAATAAATAATTAGAATACTATTAATTATTAATGGCAACAAAAAGTTTATTAAATTTATGTTAATTGTTTTTCAAAAAGCAAAAAAATCAAGTTTAGCGACCTGTTATTGTGCTGGATATCAGCATATTAAGTCTGTGTGATTTTTGTATATATCAATAACAATTAAATTAAGTTTGTAAACCTGATTGTTTAAATATATGATCAATAATTTTAAAAGTTGCACCTTTGTTTTTATTAATATATGTTTTGCAAATACCTCCTTTTTCTTTAATTAATTTATTTGTAATTAAACTATTTGTAATATCATTAAAATCTTTTTGGTTGTTGATTGAAAAAGCCCCGCCAAGTTTTAGTAAACTCTGGGCTTCTTGAAAGTTTTTATAATCGGGGCCAAAAATTACCGGTATACCAAAAGTTGCCGCCTCAAGGATGTTATGTATACCTGTACTGAACCCTCCACCAATATATGCAATGTTGCCATATCGGTAAAGCGAAGAAAGCATGCCTACATTATCGATAATAAGCACATCATATTCAGTTATGGTTTTTTCATCTGCTTGTGAATACCTAATTGTTTTTTTATGTAGTGAATATTCAATCCTTTTTATGTTCCGTTCATGTATTTCATGTGGGGCAATAATATATTTCCACGAATTATCTTTTGTGTTAATATAGTTTGTTAATATTTCTTCATCAGGTTTCCAAGTGCTGCCGGCAATGATAATATTTCTTTTATTTTTAAATTTTTCAATAACAGGGAAAGGTGTTGCTTGTTTATAAACCTCAAATACACGGTCAAAACGGGTATCGCCGGTAACAGAAACATTATTATATTTTAATTTTTGGAGCAACTCTTTTGATTCTTGATTTTGGACAAAAAAATGTGTAACTGACATTAACATTTGTTTATACCATTTGCCATACCACTTAAAAAATATTTGATTCTTTCTAAAAATAGAAGAAACCATGTAGGTTGGGATATTTTTCTTTTTAAGGGTCATTAAATAATTATACCAATATTCATATTTTATGAAAAGTACAAATTGGGGTTTTACCAATTCAATAAATTTTTTAGCTTTTGTTGATGTATCATTAGGCAAGTAAAAAATATAATCAGCAAATTCATAATTTTTTCTAATTTCGTAACCAGAAGGTGAAAAAAATGTAAGGAAAAGTTTATATCCCGGATAATCCTGTTTTAACTTTTCTATGATAGGCCTTCCTTGTTCAAATTCACCAAGAGAAGCTGCGTGTATCCATATTCTTTTTTCATCATCAGCTAAACTGTCTGATATTCTATTAAGTATATTTTGCCGTCCCTTAATCCATAATTTTGCTTTGGTATTAAAAGGCGAAATAATAATTAATATAAAACGAAATAAAATAAGCCCTAAGGTGTATAAAAAATGCATATACAATTATTGAAAAAAATAGTTCACGAATTTAGTAAATAATATCCAAAGATGCAAAAGCTTGTAATAATCTCATAGCTAGTTTATTACAAGCATTTGCGGTGATGTAAAGAATGGTTTTAAAAATACAAACAATAATACTACTTTTGCTTTGGTGAAAAAATTATACCTTATATTATTGATACTGTTTCTTGTTTTTTTTTATTCCAAGGCGCAAGAAAACCTATCTAATATTAGAATTAAAAAAATATTAATCGGCTCTGATACGGTACTCATAGACACTTTGAGTATTGTTCCGGGCTCAGTTGTTATTTTTGGTGGTTTTAAACTTGCATTAAGGGATTCATCATTATTGATAAATTATTCATCGGCCACACTTATTGTCAGCTCAAATAAAAATGAATATCTCGGAAAACAAATAAATATTAAATACCGGGTGTTCCCGTACAATTTTTCAAAAAAATATAGCAGCCGGAGTTCACAATTAATTTTACCTGATATAAAAAAAAATAAAAAAACTTTGGTGAGCACAAAAAGAGCGGTAAACCCACTTGATGTTAATAACGATTTGAAAAAAAACGGTAGTATTTCTAGGGGGTTTATGCTTGGGAACCAGAGGGATTTAAGTACGGTTTCGAATTTGAATATGCAATTATCGGGTAAAATTAATGATGAGGTTTCAATTCTTGCGGCAATTTCAGATAATAACCTTCCAATTCAACCAGATGGGAATACACAACAAATACAGGAATTTGATAAGGTTTTTGTACAATTGTTTACAAAAAACTCCGGTATAATGGTTGGCGATTTTGAATTAAATAAACCTGAGGGTTATTTTATGAATATCAATAAAAAGAACAGGGGGCTTAAGCTGTATTCAAATTTTTATATCAATAAAACAAACGATTATAAATTATATTCTGATTTTAGTGCTTCAATGGCCAAAGGTAAATATAACAGGATGAAATTTACCGGATTAGAAAGCAACCAAGGCCCGTATAGGCTTACCGGGACTGAAAACGAGCGATACATTATTGTTTTATCGGGTTCGGAAAAAGTTTTTATTGATGGTGAGTTGTTGGTGAGGGGACAAAATTACGATTATGTTATTGACTACAATTCTGCCGAGATTACATTTACACAAAACAGATTGATTACAAAAAATTCAAGAATAACAATTGAGTTTGAATATGCCCAGCAACATTATCCACGCATGGCTTTTTATCAGACAAACAAATTATTGAACGAAAAAAATAGTTTTTGGTTGAATTTTTACAGCGAAAGAGATAATAAAAATGACCCTTTGTCGCTTTTTTATAACGAAAGCAACAGATATTTTCTCTCGAATATTGGTGATAGCATACACAAAGCAATAGTGCCAAATATAGACAGTGTTGGTTATGATGAGGATATGGTTTTGTATGAATTGTTTGATACAATCGTGGATGGTATTTTATACGATAGCGTATATCAACATTCGTACAATACCGAAAAGGCAATTTATAAACTTGGTTTTACTTATGTTGGCGAAAACAAGGGGCATTATATTGTTGCAAATAGTAGTGCAAATGGAAAAGTATACAAGTGGAAAGCTCCGGTTAACAATGAATTACAAGGAAATTATGAAGCTATAACTTTATTGATAACGCCTAAAAACCAGACGCTTACAACTGCGGGTGGCTCCATTGGTATTGGAAATTATGGAAAAGCTTTTTTTGAACTGGCTTTGTCTAATTATAATTTAAATACGTATTCAGTTAACGATAAAGACGATGACATAGGTTACGCTATGAAATTTAGGTTTGATCAAAGTATTATTAATGCTGATACAAATAAGTTAAGGTTAGACCTGACCGTTAATTACCAATTTGCCGATAAAAAATTTAAACCGATTGAAAATTATCACACAGTTGAATTTGAACGTAACTGGAATACCTCCACAAATAAAAACTATTGGCAAGAACAACAAATGGGTGCAGGGCTTCACTTTTTTAGGAAAAATTTTGGAATTGCAGGGATTGAAGCCAAGCTTTTACAAACCCACGATAGCTTTTTGGGGAAAAAGGCCTCATTATATTCAAAGATTAGGCAAAAGGGCTATGAAATAAATGCAAACCTAAGTTATCTTGAAACAAAAGACCATATTAGCAATACATCGTTTTTAAAGCATAATTTTCTTTTGGCAAAACACTTCAAATTTTTCACAGTTGGCCTATCTGAAAATACTGAATTTAACCAGTGGGCTGATATACAGTCTGATAGCTTGGGGTTGAACAGTTTTAGTTTCAGCGAATATAAGTTTTTTTTGAATCAGGCAGACTCTTCAAAATACAAATATTTTATTTTTTATAAAATCAGGGAAAACAAACAACCCATAAATAATACTTTAAAAACCTGGGATAAAAGTAAGGATTTTAGTGCCGGGCTAACAGTACTTAAAAAAGAGGGTATTAGCTTAAATGGACGTTTGAATTATCGTGAAATAGCGTTAAAAGATACTGTAAATGGGGATTATAAAAATGAAAACACCTTAACCGGTAGGGCTGAATTTCAAATGCGGCTTTATAAAGGCAGTATAACATGGTCTACATTTTATGAAACCGGATTTGGTTTTGAGACTAAAAAAAATTATCAATATGTTGAAGTTGCAACCGGGCAGGGGCAATTTACTTGGATTGATTATAATGAAAACAAAGTGAAAGAATTGGATGAGTTTGAGTATGCAAAATTTAGGGACGAAGCAAATTTTATAAGGATTGTTTTACCCGGAAACGAGTCTGAAAAATTATTTACGTCGCAATTGAATCAGGGCATAAATTTGCAACCGGGACGTGTTTGGTCAAAATTGGGTGGTTTTAAGGGGGTTTTGGCGCATTTTTCTAATAGGTTTGCATTTCGGGTAATGCAAAAGGCCAATCACGATGATTATATTCCAGATTTAGCTGATAATGAAGATGTAATAAGTTTAAACTGGAATTTACGAAATTTGTTTTCGTTTAGGTCAACAAACCGTAACTGGCAGTTAGACTATATTTACGATGAAAACAAGTTAAAAACACCCTTGGTAAGCGGAACAGAGAACAAAAAAAACCATAAAAATTCGTTAAGGATAAAATGGAGGGTTAAAAAAACATTTACGCTATTCAATACTTCATCAGCTGGCTATAAAGCAAATGTTTCCGACTTTTTTAGTTGGAAGTCATATAATATTAGCAATTTAACTAATGAGCTTGGTTTGCAGTTTCAGCCCAAAATTAACTGGTACGGAAAAATTTCTTTTCGGTATTCCGATAAATTGAACCGCATGGGTGTTGAAAAATCATTAACACAGGAAATTAAATTTAGTTATAATCAAAATATTTTAAAAAAGGGAAATATCCAGGCAAGTTTTAGTATAATTAAGGTAGATTTTAATAAAGATGCCCTTAGCCCTATTGCATACGAAATTCTTGAAGGCTTATTGCCGGGACAAAATATCTTGTGGGAATTGTCTTATAATCAAAAGTTATCTGAGATTTTTCAATTATTGCTTAATTATAATGGAAGGGGGAGCGAAAACAACCCAATAATTCATTATGGTGGTGTGCAGCTTAGGGCAAGTTTTTAGAGCAAACGCAACGAAAATACTGGACTTTATTGACAAATGCTGCTTTGATTGTGAGATTGACTTTGTTTGTGTTTGTCCAAAAAAGACACAAAAGTAAAAATTAAGGTAGGTTTTTTCTTAAATATAGAATATCTAAACTAAAATCAGACAGGCTTGTATTGATCAGACAGTCAGGCGTATAGCTGGTTTTGGGGGTTTGCTGGTTCAGTTATTTTGTGAAATTTCCATTTATCAGGCAAACTTTTTGCTTTCAGTACCAAAAGAAATTGGTAATTTAGCCAAGCTAAAAGAGCCAAACTAATATAATAACCCAGAATTTTTTTATGCCAGTTACGCCTGAAGATATAAGTAAAGTTATTGTTACAATTAAAAACTATTCATCTTATGATTTTAGCCAATATTCAAAAAAATCATTTACCCGGAGAATAGAAAAAGTTCTTATTGATTACAGGCTTGATATTGATAAATTGATAAATAGTATTAAAAATAAGCCTGAATTTATTGAGGATTTGGTTAGGAGCATTACTGTTAATACCACAGAATTGTTTAGGGATCCCAGATTGTGGCAAACAATTCGTTATAGGGTTTTAAGCAAGCTGGCATCTAACCGAAAGATAAATATCTGGCATGCAGGTTCTTCAACAGGGCAAGAGGTTTATTCAATGTTAATTTTACTAAATGAAATGGGGCTTTTGGACCAGGCAAATGTTTTTGCTTCAGACATTAATACCGATGTACTTAAAAAAGCCAAAATTGGTGAATATTCTTATCGTTTCAATCTTGAGTATTTCGAAAATTTTGATAAAGTGATAAAAGAAAACCCTTTTAAATTAGATGAATTTTCAGAAGTGCCTTATGAGAAGTATTTTGATGTTAATAAGTTAAACGATACAATAAAAGTAAAGGATTTTATACGAAAAAAACCTGTATGGCTTAAACACGATATGGTTACTGAAGGTAATATTTTTAACACAAAGTTTGATTTAATACTTTGCAGGAACGTGTTGATTTATTTCGATACCGATTTACAGAATCGTGTAATTAACACTTTTTATCAGAGTTTGTTCCGAAATGGGATATTATTACTTGGTGTACATGAAAGTATTATGGGGGCAATTACCAATAACTTTATTAAATCGGGCTTGGTATACCAAAAGAAAAAATAATTAATTGCGTTTAGTAGAAAAAAATGAATAGACCAATTATTGGCATATCCGAACTAAAAAGTTTGATTTTAAGGATAAAAACAGCAAGAAATGTTGATTTTTCAAACTATGCATTGAGTTCCTTAAAAAGAAGGGTTGAAAATTTTATGTTGGAATATCATTTAACCGAGGTTGATAAATTACAGCTTAAATTATATAAAGATGATTTTTTTTATAATCTATTTTTAAAATATATTCTTGTTGATACAACTGAATTATTTCGGGATCCTGAGTTTTGGCTTGAATTAATAGAAATTGTGTTAAAAAAGTTTAAGCATTCAGAAGAATATAACATTTTAATTCCTGAATGTAATTCTGGCGAGGAGTTATACACCTTGCTTATTATCCTTGATAGATTAAATATGTTGGATAATGTAAAAATTTGTTTAACTAGTTTGAGTAAACTAAATGTAGAAAAAATAGAGACTGCGCTTATTGAATTAAAGAAAATGGAAGTTAATGAAGCAAATTTTGAAAGATTTGAGAAAAACGGCAATATTTTTGATTTTTTCATTAAGAAAGGACGTTCTTTTAAATTAAAATCAGATTTATTTACAAATGTTGAAATTATTCAGCATAATTTTTTTAATACAGAACTACCCGGGAATTATAACTTAATTTTATACAGGAATAAAACTATTTATTATAACCAGCTGTTAAAAACCAAAGCGCTGAAAAAACTTCATAGTTCGCTAAAAACTAATGGGTTTATTGCTTTAGGCATAAAAGAAAAAATTACTTATCCGGGTGCTGACAATGAATTTGTAACAGTTAGTGAATCGGAACGGATTTATAAAAAACAATATTAGAATACTATAATAAATGTCATATAAATATATAGTCATAGGAGGATCAGCGGGTAGTTTTCAGATAGTTACAGGTATTTTGTCAGCTCTGCCTAAAACATTTAATTTGCCAATATTTTTATGCCTACACAGGCTAAAACATATCCGTACAGGATTTGTTGAGGCTTTATCGATAAAGTCGAAGATAAATGTTGTTGAACCTTGCGATAAAGAATTTATCAGGCAAGGAAAAGCATATTTGGCACCTGCAAATTACCATATGTATTTTGATTTAGGCAACTTTGTTTCATTATCAACAGAGCCTGCGGTTAACCATTCACGCCCCTCAATTGATATTTCTTTTGCATCTGCTGCTTTTACTTATAAATCAAAATTGGTAGGGATTTTGCTTTCAGGAGCTAATAGAGACGGAGCCATGGGCATGAAAGAAATTAAGGAAAATGGCGGATTAACAATTGTACAGGATCCTAATGATTGTCAGGTCAAAACAATGACAACTGCGGCTTTAGAAGCTACAAATATTGATCATGTTTTAACATCCGATAAAATTATTGATTTTATCGTTAATTTAAATAGGACTAAATAAATGTTTGAATAAAATATTTTAATCATGAAGAACTTAAAGTTAAAAATTGTTGTAATTAGCCTTTTTATTTTTCAATCGTTAGTAATGGTTAGGGTGTTCTTTATATTAAAAACCTTGTTACTTAATAGCGAAAACTTCTCTCTTTCACAATATAATCTAATGTTCCTTATTGCCGCCTTTTTAATTTGGGCAATTGTTTCGGTTGTGTTTGTGGTTCTGATTTTTCGGGTTTTGTCAAAAAAAGAAAAAATTATTATCCAGGCCCCCATTAAGGATGTAGTCGATAAAAAATCTGAAAAAAAACGAAGAAACGAAGAAGAACAAAGAAAACTTTCTGAGATTGAAAAAAAGAGGAATAAGATAGTTAACAGTCTAATGGATGGCCTAACTAATATTGGCGAGGAAAAAAAATATTGTGAAAAATTGCTGTCAAATTTGGCTAAACATTATGAAATTGTACAAGGAATTATATTTATTAAAGATGAAAATGACAGCTTTAGGAAAAGTGCAACTTATGCTTATTATAGTGAAAATGAGGTTAATGAATTTATAGAGGGGGTAGGGATAGCCGGACAGGTTGCTAAAAATAAAGCTCTGATAAATATCTCAAACCTACCTGAAAATTATTTGACTATTTTATCAGGTTTAGGTAGTTCAGCACCTGCAAATCTGGTAATTTTCCCTATTCTTGCCGAAAATAAAACAGTTGGTGTTGTGGAACTTGCTACTTTTGTTAAAATAGATAAACTAGCAGAACAGGTTTTAACTGTTTTATCAAGAATGTTGGGTGAGCAAATCCAAAAACTTTCATGATTAATTGCAACCAAAAAAAAAATTGGATCGCTGTAACATTAAAAACAATTTATCCACTAAAATGGTAGTAGAAGCTAAAAATCAAACAAAACATTAAGCTATGAGGTTATATTATATACTTTTTGTGTTTTTATTATACCTAACCGGATGTATGACAAACAATAAACCGAACGACAAGTCGAATGTGCTGAAAAACAAAGTGATATGTGTTGACCCCGGGCATGGTGCAACGGCTGCGGTTGACTCTTTTAGGGTTGGGGTAAACGGCGAAAGGGAAGAATGGATAAACTTACGGGTATCGTTAATACTAGCTGACATGTTGAAAAAATCGGGCGCAAAAGTGATACTTACAAGATCGGCTGATGTTGCTGTAGAATTAGCCGAAAGGGCAAAAATGGCTGTCGATAATAAGGCCGATGTGTTTATTTCGGTGCATCATAATGGAGTTACAGATACAACAGTTAATTATCCAACGGTCTATTTTCATGCATGTGCATCAAAAAACCAGGCAGGTGTACAACTGGCTAAATATTTGGGTAAATGTTTCAATAAGTTTTTGTTCAACAACAAAGCCCCTGTTGCAATAGTTTCCGATTATATGATTTATCCTGAAAAAGGGACTTCTGTTTTGCGAAATACTTACGGCATTCCGGCTGTTATTGGCGAAGCTTCGTATTTTACCAACCCTACCGAAGAGCAAAAATTAAAAGATGAAACATATAACAGAAAAGAAGCCGAAGCTTATGTTGAGGCTCTCATAGAATTTTTCTCGTCAGAACAACGTCCTGTAAAAGAGAAAGATACATTAAACCCCGTTGAAAAACTACCCGTTGATGCTTTTGCAAACCGTAAGGCTGACGATATGCTAAATTGGTTTGATTATTATAACAGGGCTAAGCAATTATATGAGCAGCAAAAATATGACGAGGCGGCAGATTTGTTCTGGAAATCGGCCATATATTTTCCCGATTCTTATGTTGCAAGGGATTGCCATTATCACTTATGGAAAATATATGAAGAAAAAGACCCCAAACTAGCAGAAACTGAAAAAAGAAGGTATGAGGAGTTTTTTGTGATTGTTGAGTAATGTTGGCTCTGGTTTAGGTATTCTGTGTTTTTAACATATTTTTTATAATTAGCAGTGGCATTTAGAGACTGTGTGAAAACATTAAAACAAATAATTAGCAACGGTATTTATGCCGTTGAAAAAAGACACCGATATACTGGGCTTTAGCCCACATATTGCTGATAATTAGGGCTAAAGATACTATCTTAAATTCCAAATAAATTTTAATCTTTTTATATTTTTTCGTATATTTGCATCAACGGAAAGAGGACTTCCTGCGAAAGCTTTATACG
>NBLH01000072.1 GCA_002084525.1 Bacteroidetes bacterium 4572_117
CCAATATCCATTCAAGAATATATAAAAATAGTAGAAACAGGATATCCAAATGGCTTAGAAGTAAAAGTGGATTTAAAGCCCGAAATATTCAAAACGATGGAATTTCAAACGGATAACACAAAAAAATACTATGCAACTATTTTAATTGAAAAATCTGTTACAGGTCTTTCAAATATTAATAAACTACATCGTGTAAAAAATAGTTTGTACTTCACTATAAGTTTCCATTACGAGAATCAATTTACAAGTAATTTCAAGTTTGAATTTATAGAGAGTGAAGAAAGCTATTTAAAAAGAAAAAGCAGTAAAAAGTTGAGAGGTTTGCATGTGGGTTTATATGGCATACCTTCTATGTCAAGATTTTTCTCAAAAGATATGAACGAGAATACAAATTGGGAAATAAATCCCGGTTTTTCGTATAGTGCAGGCTTAGAGGCAACATATTTTTTAAACAAAGCAATTGGGCTAAGCCTTGGTTTAGGATATAGTTCTTATACTTCTGATTATACATTATCAAACTTTAATAATGATTTAGAAAACAATATACCAAAAGTTGATGTTGATAACGACCTATATTATTTATATGTTGATGCAGATATTAAAGAGCTGAATACAATTAGTTATTTCGATATACCTTTTAGTATTATTTTCAGGTCAAATTATGCCGATAAAGTTGGGCTTTATTTTAAACCGGGTATTGTAAGTTCATTTTTATTAAAAGCAAATTATGAAGTAAGCGGCGCATCCACCCACAAAGGTTATTATCCTGAATATCATTTAGTTATGGATGAAATGGAAAAATATAATTTCACCAGTGTAGATTATAATATTAATAATGAACGTGAAATAAACACGATAAACCTATCGGTTGTGTTAAACCTAGGTTTATCAATACCAATAAAAAAATTATTATATTTAAACACAGGGTTTATAATAAATTATGGTTTAACAGATATTGAATTTAATAAGTCGGAATACAGGGACGATTATATCTATTTGAACGATGTCCCTTCGTCAACAATAATGCAATCGGTAGGGTTTTATATTGGTTTAACATATAAGGTTTATTAAGTTTCGGTTAAAAAATTATGGGAGGCAAGTCAATGCCATTTATTATGCACCTATCTTTGGTGCTGAACTAAATTCGGTTTTATAATCGAAATTAAACTAGCGCCAAAGGTGCGACAATCATTAGCATAGGGCGATAGCCCTATGATTACAAGGGTGATAGCCCTATGATTACAAAGGTGCGGCAAATAGCATAGGCCAGTAGCCCATAACAATTTATGACAAAATTTTTGCTAAAAACAATTTTAAAAAAAGCTATGAAAACTAAACTATTCCTATTAACAATTATTCTTTTTTATTCATTTAATATTTATTGTCAAAAACATGATTTTTTGTTTACAACAGAAAATGACAAAATTGGGGAGGTAAATATTAAAAAAAGCGAGTTTTTAAAAAATGCATTTGTATGATAAAAAATATGTATTTGAATATTCGAATAACAAAATTGAACTGGTCTTTTTTGTTAATCCTGAATTTGCAGGTGGAAATGTAAAACTTGAGGTGCCAATTTTATATGCAAAAAACATAAGCAAAGCCCAACATCAATTATGGGATGACATTACATTTAGGCAACCCAGAAAACTCATTATTGACAACTTCATAGATGCAAGCAAAATTGCTGATGTAAGCCCACCTATTATAAAAATTATTTCGCCAAATGTAAGGGGTGTAATACCAACCGATAATCAAACAGAAATACCATATATTCAAAATAAAAGCATGGAAGTAATTGTTGATGTTTGGGACAATGGTGGCTTATCATCAGTTAAAATTAACGAAAGGCCGGCATCAAAATACCCAAATGGCAAATATTTCGATTTTATTACATTATTCACAGGCGAAAACACCATTAAAATTGTAGCAACTGATAAATCAGGGAATACATCCATAGAAAAATTCAAAGTTATCTGTACTTATCAGTATGATATTGACGTAAGTAAAGGCAAATATTACGCCCTTTTAATTGGTATTGACGATTATTTAAATGATGGCATAAGCGATTTAAAGGGGCCAATTGAAGATGCAAAAAAATTAAAAGAGATATTAAATTTGCAATATACTTTTGATAAAGAAAATATTACTGTTTTAGAAAACCCAAAAAGATCTGATTTGATTTCAAGTTTTGAAAACATTGCCGAAAAAATCACAGAAGATGACAACCTGCTTATTTTTTATGCAGGCCATGGCTTATGGAACGAAAAAATACAAACAGGATACTGGTTACCTTCTGATGCAAGTTATAAAAGTACTTCAAACTGGTTTAGGAACAGTACGGTTAAAGATTTTATTAATTCGATAAAAAGTAAACATACATTATTAATATCTGATGCATGTTTTAGCGGTTCAATTTTCAGGACACGGTCGGTTGTAGGCAAAAATATTACTGCATATAATAAATTATATTCATTAAACAGCAGAAAAGGCATGACAAGCGGAACACTAAAAGAAGTACCCGATAAAAGTGTTTTTATCGAACAGCTAATTATAAATTTAAGCCAAAACAACGAAAAATTTCTTCCATCGGCAAAGCTTTTCAACAACCTTAGGGATGCTGTGTTAAATAATTCACCAAACGTACCACAATACGGTACAATTCAAGGCGTAGGTGATAATGGTGGAGAGTTTATTTTTATAAAGAGGTGAAATATCCCCCGAAAAAAAACAGCAATTTTATAGACATAATAAATCACATTAAATGATTGACTAAACGCCTAATACACAACACATTATAGATTGAAAGCTGATACTAAATGTGACGGCATATTGTCAATGGTCAAATAAGGTAATAAAGCTTTGGGTGTGCAGGTTATAGAATGTGGATGTTCCATCCGACCATTAAAAAAATAATTATAAAATAAAAGGATGAATAATTTAACACCACAATCAGGTATCCTTATTCAACCAAATAATTTTTTGCTTCTTCCAATGTATTAAAAATTTTTGTGGGTGTACCCTTGGCAAACAAGTTAACCGATTTATATAAAACAGCTTTTACACCAGTAATACCTACCACAGCCCTTTTTTTTAAATAAGGTCGAACAACTTTTGTAACCCTTTTTATTTCATCATAAGCTTCCCCAAAAAAATGGGCATCGGTCATATTTGAAAGAGTCAGTAAATTGTCATCATCTTTATTTTGCAATACTAATTGTTCAAATTGCTGCGCCAATTTTACGGCTTCATCAGTATGAAGCCTAGAGAAATCATTATAAATAATTCTTTTTCCTTTATATCTGATCCATTTTATGCGTTCAATCATATTACAAAAGTAATGAAAAAAATTAAAGTTGTTGTTAGCTTATTTTAAAAGCATTTCTTGAAACTTTATTAAAATATGTTAAATAATCTTAATTATTCATAAGTTTCTATAATAAATTAATAAGCAGCCCCGTCTTTCAAGGTGGGGATTGGAATGTAAACAAAATACCCTTCCTCAAAATTTGAAAGGTTTTATTTTTTAATTTACAAGGTCTTCCAAATTTTGAGGAAGGGGGGAATGAGCCACAAACCCATCTAGTCCTAAAGGGCTGGTTTACTGAGAGATCGGTTTAATGAAAGTTTATGAACCTCTTTTAATATATAAAAAAATGAAACAACCAATATCATTAGTATTATCAGGCGGTGCAGCAAGAGGATTGGCGCACATAGGCGTTATTGAAGAATTAGAAAAACAAGGGTTTGAAATAAAATCTATTGCAGGAAATTCAATGGGGGCTTTTATAGCTGCGATGCATGCATTAGGCAGCTTAAACGAATACAAAGAGTGGGCTTTAACATTACATAAAATCGATGTATTTAAACTTATTGATTTTACGTTCAGCTCACAAGGTTTAATAAAAGGCGACAGGGTTTTTAATAAAATGAAAAGCTTTTTCCCCGACAAAAACATAGAAGACCTAAAGATACCGTATGTAGCTGTAGCTGCTGATGTTACAAATATGAAAGAAGTAGTATTCACCAAAGGTAGTTTATACGATGCAGTAAGAGCATCGGTTGCCATACCAACTGTTTTTACACCTGCAAAAAAGGACAATGCAGTATTGGTTGACGGTGGGGTTGTTAACCCAATACCTTTAAATCGTGTTAAACGTTTTGAAGGCGATATTTTGGTAGCTTCTTATGTAAATGCAAATATTCCTTATGATGCACCAATAATAAATAAAGAAAAAGAAGAAATAAAAAACTCTATTTATAGGCAAAAGGTTCTGGAATTTAAAAGTAAACTAAATAAGATATTACCAAAAAATGGCAAAGAAAAGCTAAATTATTTTTCATTATTAAATAAATCAACAGCTTTGCTTGCTCATAGTTTATCAATTATTAATATTAAAAAATACAAACCCGATATCCTGATAAATATTTCACGTCATTCAGGCGGAACTTTTGATTTTTACAAAGCTGAGGAGTTAATAGAAACGGGCATGTTATCCGCCAGAAAAAGCATTGAACAATACGACAAAACAATGATTGATAAACAAAAAGATGGTTTAATATGACCTAGTTTTCGTAAGTCTGAGCCCCAATAAGCTGAATATAAACAAAATAGTGAGTCTAGAATTAGTTAAATTTGCTGATATTATCGTTTTTTAAAATAAGAAATATGAACAAAATATATTGTTAAAGGGATTGCGTTATTAGTCAGCACCTTACAAAAACTTGACGCGCCTTATAGATGTCATTACTAAAAAAAGCAACTAAAAAAATTTAGCTGCTTTTTCATAAATCATTTAAAAAGAAATTAATTTATGATTCACTTTTTTTCTCACCGCCTGAATTTTTTTGTTTTTCTCCAGTATCCGGTTTATTTTCATTCTTTTTGATACCTATTATAATTTTCTCCTCTTTTTTGTTAAAGTTTACTTCAATTGCATCTCCTTCGGTTATTGATGCTTCAATAATAACTTCAGCCATTTCATCTTCAAGATATTTTTGTATAGCACGTTTCAATGGCCTTGCACCAAACTTACTGTCGTAACCCTTATTAGCAATAAAATCTTTAGCTTCTTTTGATATAATCAGCTTATAACCAAGCTCCTCAATACGTGTATATAGCCCTTCAAGTTCAATATCGATAATTTTATGGATATCTTCGATTGTTAGTGAATTAAATAACACAACATCATCAACCCTGTTTAAAAACTCAGGGGCAAAGGCTTTTTTAAGTGCTTTTTGGATAATGTCTTTATTTCTGTCCTCATCAAATTCTTTGGTTGAAAAACCAACACCACGCCCAAAATCCTGTATTTGTCTCGACCCAATATTTGAGGTCATCATAATAATCGTGTTTTTAAAATCGACTTTTCTTCCTAAGCTATCTGTCAATTGTCCTTCATCAAGTACATGCAACAATAAATGGAAAACATCGGGGTGTGCTTTTTCTATTTCGTCAAGTAAAACAACCGAATATGGTTTTCTCCTAACTTTTTCAGTTAATTGGCCACCTTCTTCATACCCAACATATCCGGGAGGAGCCCCCACTAGCCTCGAAACAGAGAATTTTTCCATATATTCGCTCATATCGACCCGTACCAATGCCTCTTCTGAATCAAAAAGATATCTTGCTAAAATTTTAGCTAGCTGCGTTTTACCAACACCGGTTGGCCCTAGAAAAATAAATGAACCTATTGGGCGTTTGGGGTCTTTTAATCCTGCCCTGTTACGCTGAATTGCTTTTACAATTTTTTTGATTGCCTCATTTTGGCCGATAACTTTCGAGCTCAACTCTCCCTTCATCTTTAATAACCTAACACCCTCTGACTGAGCTATTCGCTGAACAGGTACACCTGTCATCATGGCTACTACCTCTTCAACATTATTTGTGTCAACAACCTCACGGTTATTAGATAAATCTTCTTCCCATTTTACTTTTTCCTTGTCAAGTTCTTTTAATAAGTCGTGTTCCTTATCACGGTGCGAAGCTGCTAATTCAAATTGTTGGTTTTTTACCGCCGCAAGTTTTTCTTTGTTGATATCTTCAATTTGCTGTTCTATTTTTTCAATAGTTTCCGGTATTTTTATTTTCGAGATGTGTACCCTGGATCCTGATTCATCAAGTGCATCAATAGCTTTGTCTGGTAAATGCCTGTCGCTTATATATCGCGTGGTCAGCTTAACACAGCTTTTAATGGCATCATCGGTATATATAACATTGTGGTGGTCCTCGTACCTATCTTTTATGTTATGGAGTATCTCCATTGTTTCTTCCATAGAAGTTGGATCTACCATTATTTTCTGGAAACGCCTTTCTAAAGCACCATCTTTTTCAATGTGTTGCCTGTATTCGTCTAAAGTTGTTGCACCAATACACTGGAGCTCGCCCCTTGCAAGGGCTGGTTTTAGCATATTTGAAGCATCAAGCGATCCGCTTGCACCGCCTGCACCAACAATTGTATGAATTTCATCGATAAAAAGTATTACCTCGTTGGTTTTAGACAATTCGTTAAGGATGGACTTCATCCTTTCCTCAAATTGCCCGCGGTATTTGGTTCCGGCTACAATAGATGCAACATCGAGGGTTACTATACGTTTTCCGAAAAGTACCCGTGAAACTTGTTTTTTAACAATCCTAATGGCTAAACCTTCTGCAATAGCTGACTTGCCGACTCCTGGTTCGCCAATAAGTACAGGGTTGTTTTTCTTTCTACGGCTTAAAATCTGCACCAACCGCTCAATCTCCATTTCACGGCCAACAACCGGGTCTAATTGGTTACTTTCGGCTGATTTTGTTAAATCTACACCAAAATTATCAAGTACCGGGGTATCTGATTGGGACCTGCCTTTACCCAGGTTTTTTTGTTTCGGGTTTTCATGCTCTTCACTGGTTTCTTCGTCTTCATTAGGGATTTCAGCATGTGGTATATCAATAAGCCGTTCTCGTAAAATTTTGTAATTTACCTGATACTTATTAAAAACCTTTGTAACCAAACTTGTTTGGTCCTTTAAAATAGCAAGCATTAAATGCTGAGTATCAGGCTTTTGATCTTTAAACGAAATTGCTTCCAATTCAGTTAATTTTAAAGCCCGTTCAGCTGTCTTAAGTATACCTGTTGAATGGTCTTCTTCTACAACAGTTTCGGGTACATCAACCCTAATCTTTTCTTCAATTTCTGCTTTTGTCGATTTTAAATCGATACCAAGCGTAATTAAGTCGTCAAGAACAGTTGCTTCACCCTCCCTTAATATCCCAAGAAAAAGATGTTCGGTACCAATATATTTATTTCCAAGCCTAACAGCCTCTTCCTTGCTGTATGAAAGTATTTTTTTAATTCTATTTGTAAATTTCGGATTCATTGCTTTACTGATTATATTTAAGCTACAAAAGTACTAAATTTCTAAATTATATAAAAAAGTTATTTAAATTGTTAATTACTGTTACCAATTATCTTACCACCGAATTATTTCTTTACCCGTTTTTAACAAAAAATCGTTTGTTTTGCTAAAATGTTTGTTACCAAAAAAACCTTTATGTGCGGCAAAAGGAGAGGGGTGGGCCGATTTCAAAACATAGTGCTTATTGTGGTCAATTACAGCACCTTTGCGCTGCGCATAAGCCCCCCATAATATAAAAACAAGGCCTTCTTTTTTATCAGATAATGTTTTAATAACTGCATCGGTAAAAATTTCCCATCCTTTATTTTGGTGCGATCCTGCCTGCTTGGCCCGAACTGTCAATGTGGCATTAATTAGCAAAATACCTTGCTTTGCCCAAGGTGTTAAATCACCGCTTTCCGGAATTTCAATCCCAATGTCGCTTTTTATTTCTTTGAATATATTCCGTAAAGATGGTGGTTTTGTTATCCCATCCTTTACCGAAAAACATAACCCGTTTGCTTGGCCTGCTCCGTGATAAGGATCCTGCCCCAAGATAACAACTTTTATGTCATCGAATCGGCAGTGGTCAAATGCGCTAAAAATATTTTTTTCAAGTGGGTATACATCGTAGTTTTCATATTCTGATTTTACAAAATCAACAAGTTCAATAAAATATTTTTTTTCAAACTCATCTTTCAATAAGTGTTTCCACGATTCTTCGATTTTTATGTCCATAATTAATATCAATAGTTCGTTATTTTTTTGTAAAACTCTGAATATCAAGACTTTTAACAAACGGGTCTTAATGCCTTTAAGTGCTGACAATCAAAGAGTTAGCCTTTAATTTATAATCTACTGATGTTTCGCAATTAACTTTATTATATTTTTGCCACAGCCTGTCCCGAATTTTCGGGGAATGCATGAATAAGAAGGTAGCGGACTAATAATCAGTAATATACGCAATTATCTGATAATGTTCTAATCTGTAGATTACCAGCTCCTTTCAAAAATGCACCGAGTTATTGAAACTACAAATCAAAATTAAACAGATTTTAATAATATCAAGATTATTGTTTTAAACAGTTTTTGTTAATAAACAAGGTTTAAAAGCTTCGATATTAGCGATTATTTTATTACTTTAGCCGATTCTTTTGGTAGGGCTTTTTTTTTGCTTAGAAGTCCTGTTTTTGAGTTATCGTAAAATATTTATAATAAATTTGAAATAGAACACATGTCTGATTACGACAAAATTAAAATAGTAGATATTGAGGATGAAATGAAATCAGCTTATATTGATTATTCAATGTCAGTGATTGTTTCAAGAGCTTTACCCGATGTGAGGGATGGATTAAAACCTGTACACAGGCGGGTATTATTTGGTATGAGGGAGCTGGGTATTACATCGAGCAAACCATATAAAAAATCGGCAAGGATAGTAGGGGAAGTCCTGGGTAAATACCACCCCCATGGCGATAGTTCTGTTTATCATGCCATGGTGCGTATGGCCCAAACATGGTCTTTACGTTACCCATTGGTCGACGGCCAAGGGAATTTTGGTTCGGTTGATGGCGATAGCCCGGCTGCAATGCGTTACACTGAAGCCCGTTTAAATAAAATTGCTGAAGAATCATTAGCTGATTTGGATAAAAATACTGTCGATTTTAAATTAAATTTTGACGATACCTTAAAAGAACCGACTGTTCTGCCAACAAGGATACCTAACCTGTTAATAAACGGTGCATCGGGTATTGCCGTGGGTATGGCCACAAACATACCACCACATAATATTGGTGAAGTGATAGATGCTGTTATGGCCACTATCGATAATCCAGAAATAAGCATAGATGAGCTTATGCAGCACCTAAAAGCACCGGATTTTCCAACAGGTGGTATTATTTATGGCTATCAGGGTGTTAAGGATGCATATCACACAGGTAAAGGCAGGGTTGTAATGCGTGCACGTGCCGAAATTGAAACTACTGATTCAGGAAAAGAGAAGATTGTGGTAACAGAAATACCATATCTTGTAAACAAGGCTGAACTTATCCAAAAAGTGGCCGATATGGTCAACGATAAAAAACTTGATGGTATTTCAAATGCAAACGACGAATCAGACCGTACAGGTATGCGTATTGTTTTCGATATTAAAAGAGATGCCATTGCCAATATCATTTTAAACAAACTATTTAAATATACCGCACTTCAAACAAGCTTTAGTATCAACACTATTGCGTTGGTAAAAGGCAGGCCAAGGCTACTAAATGTTAAAGAAATGCTTGATGCATTTGTTGAGCACAGGCATGAAGTTGTATACCGTAGGACCCAATTTGAATTAGAACAAGCCGAAAAGAAAGCACATATTCTTGAAGGTTTATTAATTGCACTTGATCACTTAGATGAAGTAATAAAGTTAATACGTGCATCAAAAACACCGGAAGATGCCAGGAATGGTTTAATGGAGTCATTTGACCTTTCTGAGATACAGGCAAGGGCAATACTTGATATGAGGTTGCAGAAACTTACCGGGCTTGAACGCGAAAAATTAAAAAACGACTATGATGAATTAATGAAATTGATTGCTGAATTAAAAGAAATTTTGGCAGATAGATCATTAAGGATGCAAATAATAAAAGAAGAACTCCAGGAAGTTAGGGCTAAATATAGTGATGAACGCAGGACCGAGATACAGTATTCATCAGAAGAATTTAACCCGGAAGATTTTTATGCCGATGAAGATATGGTAATCACCATCTCGAAATTAGGATATATTAAAAGGACTGTATTAACCGATTTTAAAACCCAACACAGGGGTGGTACAGGTGCAAAAGGCAGCACAACACGCGACAAAGATTATCTTGAGCATCTGTATGTAGCTTCGATGCACAACACAATGTTATTCTTTACCCAAAAAGGGAAATGTTATTGGCTAAAAGTATATGAAATCCCGGAAGGTAGCAAAGTATCGAAAGGGCGGGCAATACAAAATATGTTAAATATTGCACCCGACGATAAAGTAATGGCCTATGTTAATGTTGATTCAATAACTGATAATGAGTATGTTGACAACCATAATATTATTCTTTGTACACAAAAAGGGGTTGTAAAGAAAACATCTTTGAAAGCATATTCAAGGCCTCGCCAAAACGGCATAAATGCAATTGGTATAAGGGAAGGCGATAACCTGCTACAAGCAAGGCTGACAAATGGGTCGCACGAAATTATTATTGCGGCACTTTCAGGCAAGGCAATCCGTTTTAACGAAAGCAAAGTAAGGACCATGGGTCGAACCGCTACCGGGGTAAGGGGTATCAATATTGCTGATACTGACCAGGTTATAGGTATGATATGTATTGAGGAGCAAAGCGAGGATATTTTGGTTGTATCAGAAAAAGGATATGGGAAACGGTCAAAACTAGAAGATTACAGAATTACCAATAGGGGGGGGAAAGGTGTAAAAACCCTAAACATTACGGATAAAACCGGGCAATTAATTTCAATTAAAAATGTAAAAGATACGGACCACCTTATGATTATTAACCGCTCAGGTTTAACAATCAGGGTAGCCGTTTCATCTATTCGTTTATCAGCAAGGGCAACACAGGGTGTAAAACTGATTAATATTAAAGGTAAAGACTCTATTGCTGCTGTTGCCAAGGTTGAGGTTAATGGCGATGAAGAAGAGCTGCTTAATGTAGATGGCATTATTGAAAACACAGACGGAAACGACAATGCTAAAGATAATGATGAAAATAATGAATAATTAGTGTCTGTCCATAAAGTGAAGGCTTCGGTCAGTTTGCAAAAATACGAGCTTTATAATAAAGTGATAATCCTTCACTATTTTTGCTAATGCTTGACTTTAGAGGCAAACCCTAATTAGTGTATATAGGATAAAATGTGGCAAGCTGTTGTAAAAAACATTGCAAAAAACTGAAAAAGATATACTTTTGTATTTTATTAATTTATAAACTAAAAAAGAAAACCTGATGAAAAAAGTAGCTTTATTACTGGTTGGTGTATTAATGAGTGTTACGTTCATAAGTGCCCAAACTGTACAAACTGCAGAAAGCTTGTTAAAAGCCAAGGAAAAAAGTGACAAGGATATTGGAAATCCTAAAAAAGCAGCAAAATATTCGACTTGGATTAAAAGGGGCAACCTTTTTATTGATATGCTGCAATTTAACACCAAAGGTTTATGGAAAGGTATGCCACAAAAGGGGGCTTTGAACAGTGCCGAAATGATAGTTGGCAAACCCCAAAAAGTTATGGCCCTCGAAAATAAAGAAGACTGGATTTATGAAAGGGTTACCCTTAAATTTGTCAATGGTAAACTAGATGACTGGAAAGAAACAAAACCATTGGCAACCGATGGCCTTGATAAGGCATACGAAGCTTATTTCAAAGCTATTGAATTAGACGCAAAAGGAAAATTAAAGTCTAACAAGACTTTCATGCAAAATGTTGCAACCTTGAGGGGGCTTTTTTCAGCTAATGGCGTACAGTTTTATAACGAAGCCGAAAAAACCAAAGATGCTGATACATATAAAAAAGCTGTTGTTGAATTAGGTAAATCTTTAAAACTTGATGAGTTACCAAAATCTGCAACTGATACAATATTTAACAGGGGCTTGGTAACATACTATTCTGGTGTAATTGCACAATCGGGGAAACAGTACAACGAAGCTGAAAAATATTTTAGCATTTGTGTTGAGAAAGAATATGAAGGAGACAAGCCATACCACAGCATGGCTGCAATGTATAAAACACAAAAAATGCCGGAAAAAGAACTTGCAATACTTCAAAAAGGCTTTGATAAATATCCAAATTCGAAAGAATTACTGGTTGACTTCATTAATTTTTATTTAAGTTCAGGTGAATCGGAAAAAGCATTGGCAAAACTTGAAAAAGGTATTAAAGAAAACCCTGAGAACGCAACATATCATTATGCAATAGGAACATTGTATGATACAATGATGCAAGATACAACAGACAAGTACAATGAAGAACAAAAGGTTGAATATGAGGGGCTTGCAATCAATTCTTATAAACAAGCATTGGAAATAAAAGCTGATTATTTTAACGCTTTATATAACTTGGGTGCATTATATTATAATAAAGCCGCCAAAATTATTAAACTAGCGCAAGATATACCACCAAAAGAGCAAAAACGTTATAAAGACGAAATGGCCAAATCAAAAGAATTTTTTGAATTGGCTTTGCCATACATGGAAAAAGCACATGAGCTTAATATGGTGGAACGGAATACGCTGTTATCATTATCTACAATTTATTTGAAATTACAGATGTATGATAAGCAAAAGGTTGTGAAGGAAAAGTTAGAAAATCTTCCTACAGAATAGAAATAATTATTTTAAAAAATGAATGGGAGGCTAAATCAAATGATTGGCCTCCCATTCATTTTTTCACAGTCTATTTAACATAATATATATTATAGGACAAATTGTGCTATTTTATATTTAAACTTTAATGACTAAAAACATACGAGATATGTTTTTAGCAAATTTCCGCATGTGCTTATGATTTGTTTTAACAGATTGACAGTTTTTCTGAGCTTAAAATTTATGTGATTTTTATACCGACAATAGCCATATCATCTCTGTATGCAACATCTTTTCTGAAATTCTCCATTTCAGTTCCCAAAATGTATTTTTGCTCCTGTGTTGTATAGTTTGATATAGATTTAAGGAGATTTATAAACTTTTTTGTCCCATATCTTTTTGCACTATGGCTGTTTTGGTCAACAAAGCCATCAGTTGTTAAAAACAAAACATCGTCTTTATTACATTCAATTTCTATATTCGTAAACTCATCATTCATCCAGTGTAACCCTCCTACTGATAATATACTTCCCTTTATTCTATCTATTTTGTTTTCTTTTGCATTATAGTATATAAGAGGACGTTTAGCTCCCGAAAAAATCACTTTGGTACTTCCGTCTTTATATTTGTCAATTCTGCACAAGCACACATCCATACCATCCCTGTTATTAGTTTCCGCCTGATTAAGCCTTTTTACAACGCTATGGTTCATAACCCTCAGTATTTCATTAGGTTCGTAGATTTTGTTTTCAAGTACAATTTCATCCAATAAACTATTTCCAAGCATACTCATAAATGCCCCTGGAACCCCATGCCCGGTGCAATCAACAACAGCCACAATACCAGAAAACTGTATTTTATTATTTGAAGGCTCAATTTCCGATAACCAAAAGAAATCGCCCGAGACTATATCTTTTGGTTTATAATATATAAAAAAGTCTAAATTATTTATAATCTGTTTTTTAATTTTAAGAAAAGCTGTTTGAATATAACTTGCATATTTGATACTTGATTTTATATCATTATGCTGTTCTTTTATTTTATTTTTTTGTTTGTCAAGTTCAATGTTTTTTTGAGACAATAACCTATTGTTTCTTACTTTATTTTTATATAGTAATAAAGTTATTAGTAGCAATATTAAAATCAAAACACCTATAACAATGCCCGTATTAATATAAATGCTTTTTTGTTTTAACTCCAATTCATTAAGCTGAATTATATTTTTGTAATTATTGATTTTTGATTTAAGCAAATCAATTTCAGGTTTTAGTTTTTGCATTTTTTCTTCTAAGGCAATAATTGCGGAACTGTCGTTGTTTAATTTAGCTTTTTCTAATTCGTCATATAATGTATTTAAGATACTCTGTTTTTTTCTTATTAAAGTATTTAATTTAATTAAACTGTCCGTACTGGCAATTTTAGAACTATCTTTTAGTAAATACAGGTTTTCTTTTTGATTTTCTAATTTATTAATTTCATTTTTCATTTTGTTTATTAAGCTGTCGTTCTGCTTTTTTAATATTGTATTTCTTATAATTATGTTTTTCCTAGATTTTTCAGCATTATCAATAATATTATCAGCCTTGCGTTTAGCTTTTGATAAAATTACATTTGCTTTGCTTCTTGCGTTTAATAAAACATTGTTTACATACCTTTCGGTTATTTCAATTAAATTACCAGTGCTTGGATCAATTTGATAGTTTTTTATTGTTTCATCAGTTTTTTGGTGTTCTGTTATTAATTCAAGCTTAAAAATTTTTGATTTCTGAAGCTTGTTTTCATAACCGGTGGGCACATAAGTAGAAACTCTAATTGTATTTGTATGGTACTTTTCTTTTGAAAACACAACTAGGTAATTTTTATTGTAAGGTAGTTTTATTTGGAAATAACCATTAGCAAGCGTATTGTTGCTGTGAAAAAGTTCATTTTCAGAGTATACTCTTACATTACAACCTGCAATTAATAGGTTTTTAGATTTAACAATACCATTTACGCTATACATTTGTTGTGCATTTGCGTTTTTATTAAAAAAAACAAATAGTATAAGTATTAAAAGTATGGATTTTTTACTTATTTTCATAAATGCAATAAACTGTTTAATATTTTTTCAGTTTCTAAACTATTGTAATATTTCAATTTCACATTAATTATTGTCTTGCTATCTTCCCCAGTAAAAATTTTTTGAAACATTTTATTATCAACATATCCTATACTTCCATCAGGCAAAATTGATAACAGTTGATTATTAACGTTTTTATTATAAACAAACTTGTTTAAACTACCGGATAAATAAGTTACGTACCTTTTTTGATTATTGTAATCTATAATATGAAAAATTTTAGCATTGTGAAATGTTCTGTTCGTATTTAATTCAAAAATAACATTTTTACTTATATTACTTTCAATATTATGCACAAATATCTCATTTTTAACATCATTCATCTCAAGAATTTTAGCATAAGCTAGTTCTATTTCAACTCTTTTATTTTCTATTTCAATTTGTTCCTGCACAAAATTTTCATATGCAATTTTTGTATTTTTTATTATTTCTGATATTTTTTTACTATTTACAGATAAGCTAACAGGTATTGAGATCGTTTTTTTTGAGTTTTCAACTGTTAACAAATAATTGTCGGTTTTATCGTAATTATAATACTTTAAAACCCCGGTTTCATCAATAGATAAAAGTAGTTTTTTATCATGGAAAAAGTAAAAATCTAAAATGTCGTTTTCATGAAAAATAGAAGCTTTTTCCCAATGTTCATTTGAATTATTTTTATTTAAGTTAAATATTCTGTTATTAAATGCCGACATATGTATCATTTTTTCCGTATCCTTTTTATAAAAAAAAGCTGTTCTTTCCTGATTTAGCATCTTTCCATTAAAATCATAATCACTTATGTATAAATAATTATCTTTTTTATAAAAAACTTTAAGTAAGCGATCTTTTACAATCACTTTATGTTTTATATACTCCCCTATTATCCCGCTCGCATCAAAACCATTTAATTTTGTAAATTTTTTAAATCTAATATTATAATTTTTAATTTTAAAATGATTCCCATTATGTTCTTGTTCAATAAAAATTAAATTTTCGTTATCCAAAAAGTTTGCATCCTTTAAATTTGCATTGCACGTTTTTTTTATGACAATAAATTTGCCAATTTCATTCTTTAAAACTAAATTATAACAATAATCCTTATATTCTACGTTACTATAATTAAATAATAAGGACTTGTTGTTTGCTGATATTGCAATATTTTTTAGCAAAGGGCATTTTCCAGCTATTTGCTGTAATGAATTTAGTAATTCTTCGTTATCGCTACTTAAAATAATAGACTCTATATTTGTACTTAAATCAATTTTATATAGTTGCCAATAACTTTTTTCACAGAATTTATCAAATCTGCTTACAGAACAAATGAGTAAACCGTTTTGTTTATAAAATGAGGTAATTTCAAAATCGTCGGGGAATTCTTTTTTATAAATAACTTTACCATCATAATTTAATATATTCAAAATATTTTTAGATATTGTAATTATTTTAGAGTTATCAGCAAAAAAAACAGAATATTCGGGTAGTTTTATTTCGGTTGTTTTTTGTAGTAAATTACTAACATATACAGATTGCCATTTATTATTTAAAATTTCATTTAGTTTGTTTTTTGATAAATTACTGTCATATGTATCTGATAATGTGAACGTAACATTGTTCCAGCTGATTAATTCAGGATATTTTTCTGTATCAAGCTTTAGTTTAAAAGCAGTAGGCTCCTGAGCTTGAACACCGATAAATAGCAAAATAAAAAATATGGATAAATATAGTTTCATAAATACTAGGGTTAATAATTTTTATGTTATTGCAAAATCTATTCCTTAATTCTGCATTTTGTCTGTCAATTTACTTTATTAAATTGGCATAATTATAGCGGTTACAATAATTAAAATGGTAAGTACACAACCTGCAACCCATTAAACGTCTAATAATGAGCATATTACGGCATATAGTCTATTTTCACCATATTTATGATTGTAAATTCATTTTTCTGAAATTAAGAAAATCTTATTTTAATATACAAATATAGTTTTTTTGAAACACTTAATTAAAAATATTATTGCCATTGTTTTTGTGTTATTTTTTGTAATGCAAGAAAGCTATGCTCAAAATTTTAAAAAACAATATGAATTGGCCGATAAATATGTTGAAGATGCTGATTTTGAGGCTGCTAAAACAATTTACATTAAGCTGCTTACCGATAAGCCAAATAACGCTAACTTGTCGTTCAAAATAGCATATTGCTATTTTATGATACCTTCCAAAAAAGATAGTTCGATTATATTTTTTGAAAATATTGGAAATAGGGTTTCTGATGGCTATAATAACAGTTATTCTGATACTGTTGCACCTGTTGAAGCTTTAGTTTTTTTGGCTGACATTTATCACTCAAATTATAAATTTGAGATGGCAAAAAACATGTATAAAGAAGTATTAAATTTCACAAATAACCAAAAATTAAAACAAGTTGTTGAACTAAAATTGTCAACCTGCGAAACAGCCATAAAATTGTTTAAAAACTCAAATGATATTACTAGAATAAAGTTGGGGGGGAATATCAATACAAGGTACAACGAACATAGCCCGGTATTAACCGCCGATTTAAAAACAATAATTTTTACATCAAACAGAAAAGGAACAGGTGGTCTGAAAGATAAAGACGGTAAATATTATGAAGATATTTATATTTCGGAATTTAAGAATGGCAAATGGACAAAACCTGAAAGTATAAGCAAGAATATAAACACTAACAAGCACGAAGCATCTGTTGGGCTTTCGCCAGATGGGAACACCCTTTTAATTTATAAAGGTACGAATAATGGCGATATATATATTAGCGAAAAAAAGGATGATGAATGGTCAATCCCGAAAGCTTTGGGCAAAAATATAAATACCAAGCATAGAGAAACTCATGCTTCAATATCTGTTACCAAACAAACAATGTACTTTACAAGTAATAGGCCAGGCGGTTTTGGCGGTATGGATTTATATTACTCGCAAAAGCAAAACGATGGTACATGGGGTAAAGCCATAAATATGGGTGAAAATGTAAATACGCTTAGAAACGAAGAAGGCCCTTTTATACACCCAGATGATACAACTTTGTTTTTCAGTTCCAATGGGCATATTGGTATGGGCGGTTATGATTTATTTATGTCCTTTAAGCAAACAGATAATACATGGAGCAAACCTGTAAATATTGGCTATCCTGTAAATTCACCTAGCGATGATGTTTTTTATATTGCTTCGCCTGGAGGGAATTATGCTTTTTATGTTACCAACCAAATTGGATCTTCAGGTACAAATGGAATATATATGCTTGGTTTACCCGAAAGGTTTAGAAAAAAAACTGCTGTTTTTTCAGGCAAAGTTAAGCTTTATGACGAGACGATAAATACCGAAATTTCAGTTAATGTTATCGATATTGATACAAAAACTACAATTAGAACCTACAATACCAACAAAAAAGGGGAGTATACAATTATTTTACCCACTAATAAAAAGTTTTTGGTAAGCTATGATGCTATTGGGTATCTATCGCACATTATTGAAATTGATGTTGCAGACAATGCAGACTTACAGTCACTTAAAAAAGTTATTTTCCTCCAACCGATAGTTGTTGGCGGAACAAACGAAAATTACAAGTTAGAGTTTTCGCCTAACTCAAAAGAAATTAATTTTAAAACAAAATATAAAATGGATAAAGCAATTAAGCAGTTATCTGACAATGAAGAGCTTGTTGTTGCTTTAAATATTCCTAAAAAAGATAGCTTGAATTATAGCAAAGTTCTTTCAGTAAAAAATTACCTTATCAATAATAGAGTTGACTCTAATAGAGTAAAATTAAATTATACAAACAGAGATTACTACGAACTTCTTATTGTTGATACGGTTTTCTTAAAATTTTCTGAGAATATAGAGTTTATCAAATTTGTTCCCAATAAAAAGGATATTGAAGTAGTTTCAAAACATTATTTATCGCAATTGGTGTTTTTTATCGAACGAAACAAAGAACTTTGTATTGAAATACCAGTTTATGAAAAAACAAAACTTTGGGAGAAAAGATTAAGTGAATTATTTAACTATTTGGTAAGCAATGGAACAGATTCATTGCAAATTAGAATGAAAATTATTACTGGAAAAAACAAATATGAAAATAAAATAAAACCAAGTTTAGCGAAACGGACTTTTGAAAATCCTGAATTCTTATTTTCAGTTTCTGATAAAGGTTACATATTATCAAAAGATTATCAAATTTCAGTACCTGTTTTATTAAATTATGAAGCTTATTTTTCAAGAAAATATAAAAATGAAATATTAAAAAAACTAGCTTCTAATAAAATTGATACAACAAGAATAGTCCTAAAACCGATTTACGAAAGAAATAATTATGTAAATAAAACCCAATCAATGGTGAAACTAGAGAGGGGACATTCTGCCAGTTATTTTTCAACGTTGAATAGTAAGAAAGACAAAAAGTCCTTGGCAATTCATTTTTTACCAAAACAGGAAGAAATTAATACTAGTAGGGAAATACCTGATATTAAGAAAGTAAATACTAAAAATAGTACAAATAGTACAAAAGTAAAAATAGCTAATAAATTTGCAGTCCAAGAAAAATATTTAAATAAAGTACAAAAAAATATAAATAGAAATAAATAAATATACCTTATTTGGTCAATTATTACAATTATTTGTTGAGGCATGTACTTAAGCAACCAACTCAGGAACTGTTACGGAATAATCTGCACATATAGTCATAGATGCAGGCATAGCTGATGATAAAAACCTTGAGATGTTGAACAAGAATGGGGACAAATATGTTTGTGTTTCCAGGACAAGATTAAAAGATTACCCTGTCGGCCCCCTCGGAAATTAAAAATATCCAACTCACAAAAAGGGGGAAAGAAAAAGTAGAATTGAGTATTTTTTTTACCCACCGGAATATAATGACACATGGATGTATGTTGAAAGCGAAGGGAAAAGGAAGAAAGAAAATTCAATAAAAATAAAATTAAGACAACGGTTTGAGGAAGAATTGGATTCTATAAAAGAATCATTTTCAAAAAAAGGTAAAAGACGATAAATCCAAAGAGGTGTATTTTATCAGGACGAACCATAAAAAAACAGATGAAGCCAAACTTTGGGACATATACAATACCATTGATACACAAAAAGCTGTAAAAAAACATGTAGTGTACCACTGACTTTGCAACCTGCTGATTGTTAGGGATGTATACTGCATTGTAGCCAAATTGGTGTGAAAACAAAAAATAGATTTGTTTAAAAAGCACAATTTAGCTCGTAACAATTCCTAAATTGGAATATTATAAAATTTTTAGTAAAATTGCGAATATATTAAAACTGAAAAAAATATGAAAAAGCTTTATTTATTGGCACTTACTGTTTTTTTATTAAACAGTCATACAGTTGCCCAAGATTCGTACAAATTTACAGATATTAAAAGACTGCCTGTTACATCGGTAAAAGACCAACACCGCTCAGGAACGTGTTGGAGTTTTTCTGCTCTTTCTTTTCTTGAGGCAGAAATGATCAGGATGGGAAAAAAAGATATACCTGACTTGTCTGAAATGTTTGTTGTAAGAAATTGTTATTACGACAAAGCAATAAAACATGTACGCTTGCATGGCGCATTAAATTTTGGCGGTGGCGGAGCCTTCCACGATGCTACTTATGTGCTAAAAAACTACGGTTTAGTACCCGAAGAAGTTTATTCAGGTTTGCAATATGGCGAAGATAACCATGTACATGGCGAACTTGACTTGCTGCTTAAAGATTATGTTAATGGTGTTATAAAAAATAAGAATAAAAAAATATCGACTGCATGGAAAATTGGCTTTAACGGGATATTGGATGCCTATTTAGGAAAGCAAGTTACTAAGTTTACATACCAAGGGAAAGAATATACACCAAAAAGCTTTGCAAAAGATGTAACCGGATTAAATGCAGATGATTATATTACAATCACTTCTTTCAATCATCACCCTTATTATCAGCCATTTATACTTGAAATACCAGATAATTGGTTATGGGGCGAAGCATATAACTTGCCTATGCAGAAAATGTTGGATGTAATTGATTTTTCGTTGGAAAATGGGTACACAGTAGCTTGGGCAACAGATGTTAGCGAAAAAGGTTTTTCATACAGGGATGGTGTTGCTATTGTTCCCGGAAAAGACATTAAAGAAATGAGCGACACAGAAAGAAGCAAGTGGGAAAAACTTACTAAAAAAGAAAAAGAATCGACTATATATGTTGAAGAAAAAAAAATTACGCAGGAAATGAGGCAAATAGATTTTGATAATTACAAAACGACCGATGATCATGGTATGTTAATTATCGGAACTGCGAAAGACCAAAACGGCAAAAAATATTATATCGTAAAAAATTCATGGGCTGAAAGCAATAAATACAAGGGATATTTATATGCTTCAGAAGCATTTGTTTTATTTAAAACCACAAATATCATGGTAAATAAAAATGCAGTGCCTAAGGATATTAAAAAGAAATTGAAGTTATAAAACGAACAAATGCCACTGATTCACAGATTTAAAACAAGCTTTGCTTGTAATCTGTGAATCAGTGGCATATTTTATCAGATAGAAAATGTAAGGGTTAAAAAGTCTTTCCCCTACCCTGTTTCCATCAATGATTTATATATACTTCAAGTTTGTATACTAGTATGTATGTGTTTTGATGAAGCATCTTTGTATTCAGTATATATCATTGTCTATTTTTTTTCTATTTTTTAATTGCAGTTATCGCTTAGTGTATGAATAGCAAGGAATTTAAAACCAACTCACTTTTAAGCTATAAAAGTAGCAAAATTTTTGTGAATTTATCGCTTAAATTATCAAAAAGCAAAATCGCAAAGATTTTGTGGGGTTAATTTAATGCAATAAGCTATCAATTAGCAAGTTACCCTTATTATTTATACATATTGTTATGCGCTTTTATTCTATACCAATTCTGTTTTTCTCAAGCCTAATTTTGGCTTATTAAGTTTTATTATAGATGCTTGAACTTTTTCTCTTGTTTCAGATTGTAAGTATATTGGTATTAATGTTTTTAAATTTATCCCAAAAATCCGATGGATAATAACCAGATCTTTCATGGTAAACTGCGAAACTCCATTTATTAATTCGCTCATGTACGATTTTGGATGACCGAGCAATACTCCCAGGTCTTGTTGTGTCATATCGAACTCCTTCAATTTCTTGCGAATACTCTCTTTCCGTTTTTGAATAAATTGTTGCTCATAATTGACTATTATTTCAGCTTTGTCAGATTCTTCAACTTTTGAATCTGGTATATTTTCAAAATCTGCCCATTCCTTTGCTTCATAGTCTTTTATTAATTCACGAAGTTTCTTTCTAAATCCCTTTAAATATGGATTTTCGTCAGTCATTAAGCGCAATTTGCGCTCAAGCAAAGATGCTTTTTGTAAATCGTATTCATTTTCCAAAAAGTCAATATTTTCAACTTCTTTTATATTTATAATATCTTTCATTGCTACTCCTTTTTAATCCAATTATTATCCTTCAACCACTTCCTAATTACGTTCCGGTTGTTTTTAAAAATTAATTCATAAGAGTCATGACTACCTGCCCAAACAATAGTAGCTTCGCTATTTTCCTCAAATTCAATTAGAATAAGGGTGCGGTGAATATTTATGTTGAAAAAATAAAATCCTCCACTAGAAACACAGTCTGCATCTGGTCTTTTTTCTACAAGTTCATGGGGTGTACTCCAACTACTCTCCTCAATTTCTTTGATTAGCTGCTTAACCGCTTTTAATAACCTTATATTTCCTTGGTTTTTTCGGATTAGTTTTGCTAATATGTTCTTGTTAGCAATATTCAAATCATATCACTTTAAATTGTTTTTGGCAAAGATACTGAATTGTTCTGATTTAACAAGAACTTTTGTGGTTTTTTTATTTCTTGGAATATCGGGTAGCGTAAGCCCCCTAAGAACCGCTCATGCGACTTTCACCGCAACCGGCTCGGGCATTTCAAAGATAGTTATTATGTTTACTATCCGGCTTTTCG
>NBLH01000073.1 GCA_002084525.1 Bacteroidetes bacterium 4572_117
AAAGAGAGCTCAAAAAAAATATCATTACAGAAGAAAAGACTTATTGCAGCATGGAATGACAATTACAGAGAGAAAATCTTAAAAAGTTAAAAGCGATTGCCCTGGAATATATACCCAAAAATATCCGTGGTAAATTTATTTTTGTAAATTAGCGGTTTTGTAAGGCTATTTTACAGACCAAGTTTAACAAAGTGCTATTTAAATGCTGAATTGGAAAATTATATATTCAATATTGTTGTTATCTATAATATTTCATGGTGAAATAATTAGTCAGGAAATTGATTTAAACAAGAAAATATCAGTAATAGTAAAAAACCAACCTTTAAAAAATGCCCTCAACCAGATTAGTGAAAAAGGGGGCATTCTCTTTTCGTATGCCAACCAACAGGTTAATGATAAGCAAAAAGTAACAATTGTTGCCAGGAAACAGCCAATAAAATCAATTTTTGCTAATTTATTCAATAAACTTAATATCGATTACCTGATTGTTGAAAAGCAGGTGATTTTGAAGCAAATAATCCTAAAAGATACAGTTGCGCTAGATATGGATGCTGAGAAATTTACTATTAGCGGTTACCTAAGGGATGACGAAAACAATGAGGTGTTGATTGGGGCAACTGTTGTTGTTGACGGAAAACCGCTAGGTACAGTTACTAACGCTTATGGGTTTTATTCGCTTACTTTACCCACAGGCAATTATTCGATAAAGTATTCGTATATCGGGTATAAAAGCAGTTTAATACGTGTGAATTTAAACAAAAACCAAAGGATATCTAAAAACCTATCATTAGACGAGACTGATTTGGACATGATAGTGGTTACTGACAGGGATAATGTTGACGTACTGGAAATTAACCCATTAAAAGAGCTTTTGATTTCGAGTGCAATGATTGGGAAAACCTTAGGCCTTACTGGTGAGCCAGGTGTGGTAAAAACCCTGAATTCCATTCCCGGTATCAGCCCTTATGGCGATGGTTCGGTATTGTTTTATGTTAGGGGTGGCAATAAAGACCAAAACCTTATTATTGTTGACGAAGCACCAATTTATAACCCATCGCATATGCTTGGGTTCTTTTCATCGATTGCACCGGATGCCATTAACAGCATTAAAGTAAATAAAGGCAATTTCCCTGTGCAATATGGTGGGCGTTTGTCTTCCTTTATTGATGTTCGGACTAAGGATGGGAATATGAACAAGATGAGTTTTTATGGTAGTTTTTCACCATTTACGGCTAGTTTAACAGTCGAAGGCCCAATAATTAAGGAAAAATCGTCATATATTGCTACATATAGGGCTTCTACATTAAATTGGCTATTTAATCAGCAACCTGGCGATTTGAAAATGGATTTTAGTGATTTCCATTCAAAATTAAATTTTAAACTGAACCGGAAAAACCGTTTGTTCCTTTCATTTTATTCAGGAAAAGATTTTATTGAATCTTTTAAAACAGGTTATAATACATTTGCCATGTCGTGGCGAAATAATGCAGGTACAATCAGATGGAACCATTTGTTTTCGGACAGGTTTTTTTCAAACCATACATTATATTCAAGCAAATACGATTATTTTTTGTATTCATCAATTGAAAACGATGACTTTTGGAACTCGGTGATAGGGAACCTGAGCCTAAAAAATGATTTCACTTACTATTTCAATCCAAAGAATACATTACGGTTTGGTTTTGAACTGCATAGCCATTTTTTTAATCCCGGCAACCAAAACGAAGAACATTTTGAGGAAATAGTTTCGGCCAGTAGCGCATTTCAAGCAGTTCTATATATAGGTGATGAAGTAAAATTTTCTGACAAATTTTCGTTAAACTATAACGTAAGGGCATTAAACTGGAACAATTCAGGGCCGGCCACAATTTATTATTTTGACGATGAATATAATGTCAAAGATACCGCTAATTTTTCAGAAGGTTTTTTTCATTCATATTACAATGTAGAACCCCAAGTAGAGATGCTATATGCCCTAAATAAATCTACATCGTTTAAATTAAGTTATAGCCACCATGTACAATACCTGAATTTATTATCGAATTCAGTTAGCCCGTTTACAACCCTTGATGTTTGGATGCCGGCAGGCCCCAATATAAAACCCCAGAAATCGGATCAGTTTGTTGTAGGCTTTCATAAAAAAACAAGCGAGTTTGCTATAACTACCGAGGCTTTTGTTAAAAAAATGTATAACCAGATAGATTATGGCAACCATGCAAGTATGTTTCTTAACCCACTGATTGAAGGCGAGTTGCGATTTGGTACAGCCCACTCATATGGGGTAGAGCTGTTTGTAGAGAAAAAACAAGGCGATTTAACAGGTTGGTTTGGGTATTCGTATATCCGCACATTTCGTAACATAAAGGATTTAAATAATAATGAAAGTTTTGCTGTTGCATTTGATAAACCCCATTATTTTACCATTAATTTATCGTACAAATTAAAAGAACGCTGGTTTTTTACGGCAAACTGGATTTATTCCTCAGGCTTGCGTTTTAGTTCCCCTACGGGGTTTTATTATTATCAGGGGTATAATGTGCCGTATTATTCAGAAAAAAACAACTCGAAATTACCGGAATATCACCGTATGGATGTTTCGGTAAATTTTCGTTTAAATAAAAACCTAAACCAAAAGTTTTCGCACAATATCATATTATCGCTTTATAATGCATATGGTAGGGAAAACCCTGTTTCTGTTAATTTCAACAAAATTGAAACAGAACAAGGCAATTATTTAGTGCCATCAAATTATATTTTAGAAAGGCAGGTAGTACCAACAGCTATCCATCTTTTTGGTATTGTGCCATCGTTAACGTATAGGTTTAAGTTTAGATAATTATAACTTCGTAAAGTAGTATTAAACTGTAATTAGAATGAATAAACTTATTTCAATATTGCTGTTGTACCTGTTTTTTAGTTCTTGCGAAAAAGAAATTGCATGGAAGTTTACAAAAACGGGCGAGAATAAAATAGTAGTTGACGGAATACTAACCAATGTAAAAAAGTCGCATATAATAAAAATAAGCAGGACTGTAACAAAAATTAACGATAAGCCTAACCCCATAAGTGGGGCCGTTGTGAGTATCTACGATGGCGAATCGGCGCACATATTGGTCGAAGCACCGCAAAACTCGGGGATTTACCGAACAGATACTAATTACAGGGCAGTATTGAATAAAGCTTATAAACTGCAAATTTTATACAGGAATGAAATTTATACCGCCAAAGAAAGGATGATACCAGTTGGGCCTTTCAACAAACTAAGCTACACGCTTGATAAAGGTAGTAATTTGTATTATATCGATTCAATAGCTAAAAGTTTTAGTTCAAAAGAATCAGCCATGTATGAAGTTATTGTAGACTGGTCGCATTTACCAGAATATGCCGATGTGCCAATATTAGAAAAAAGGGCAGTTTTACGTTACTATACTATTAAAACAATTGATGTGAGCCAAGTATTTGCCCCTGATAAACAGACTATTTATTTCCCGCTTGGATCGCGGATTATGGAAAAAAAATTCTCTTTAACGGCAAAACATGCCGAATTTATCCGTTCTTTATTGGCCGAAACTGAATGGCGTGGCGGTTTTTTTGATGTTACACAGGCAAATGTACACACCAATATCAGCAATGGTGCCCTCGGCTATTTTGGGGTTTGTACCGTAGTACGTGATACTGTGCTAGTAAAATAGAAGGAATCCCAGACCCTAATTCTTATTTATGGCCTCGGGGGCACATTTTAACAACTACTATTAACAATTATAAGCACCAGTGCTTTTTTATATGTAAACCCTGAGTAGTATAAGTAATTGATATCCTTTCAAATATCAAATTTGAATTTACAATTAATTTTTAACAGGTGCTTATTATGAATATACTTGTTAACTTTTTGCTTATCATTTTTAAGCCCTAAGCTTAATTTTTTGAATATCTTTAAACTCGGGTAAAAAAATGTAGCAAATTCAAAATGAGGGCAATTATAAACTTCTGGGAAGGATATTTTATGGGTTGAAATGGAAAATTTGGGTATTGAGTTATAGGAGACTATTAAGAGAAACTAAAAACATAGGATTTATCATAATATATTTACAGGTGTATTTAGCAATGGTTCATCGTGCCCTCATAACAGTCAGATTTATAGCAGATTAGGCTCGAAAACGCTCAAAACCATAAAGCGCTGATTATTAGTGATTTAATTTAATGTTTAGCGAAGTGTTAATTTAAGTAAAACAGCAAGATTGAAAAAGTCCTTTTTTTCATAAGATAGTATCTTTGCCTTTTAAATTTCTTGTTGACATTGTTAATAATGGATAGAAAGAAGATAACAAAGCAAGAATATTTGAAAAGAGAAAATGTTATTGTAGAATATATCAACAATAATTTAGGCAAAAATATATCAATTTCGGAACTTGCCGAATTTTCCGATCTATTCCAACTTCACTTTCATAGAATTATGAAAGGTCTTTTGGGTGAACTAATTGGGAACTATATTACCCAGACAAGGGTAGAAACTTTTGCAATTTTAATTAGATATACTAATCTTGAATTTCAGGAAATTGCATATAGTGTAGGTTATGATAAACCATAGACACTAAATAAAATTTTAAGCAATATTACAACATTTTGCCTACTGGATACAGGGCCAATAAAAGCATAACTATTCTGAAACTTGTCTTTACCAATTTCAATATTAAATTGGAAGCATCCAAAATCATTGAAATTCCTGACATGAAAGTGATATACATTAATGTAACTGGGGAATGCGGTGCGTAGTATTATCAAAAAACATGGGATGAATTAGCTGACATTGCCATAAGAAACAATCTGTTTACTACAGAAACTCAAAACTTTGGGATTAGTTATGGTGATCCAAATATTATGGAAAAACACTTAAATAGTCTGGACAAAACAGAGGCAACTGATTTAGAAATAGAAATTTATTTGCCAACAAATTAAAAAAACATGGAAAATATTAGTGAAAGTAACAAAAAAATGAAAATAGTGCTTTGGGGTGCTACAGGTTTAACTGGCAAAGAGGTTCTTCCCCAGGCACTTGACAAAGGGCTTCAAGTAAAGGCAATTGTTCGCAAACTGGAACTGATAAGAATATCCCATAATAATTTGACAGTCATAAACGACGATATCCTTAACAAGCAATCAGTAATTGAAAATATTGCTGACTGCGATGTAGTTATTAGTACTGTAAGAACTACCAGTTTTTCTAAAGCTGGTAAACCAACAAAACTTTATTCAGAAGGATTTAAAACATTGTTACTGCCATGCGCAAACACAAAATAAAACGTTTTGTGGCGCTACTTTCTGTTGGCACAATCCCAGACCAAAATGAAGCCCTCATACATAGACTTATGATACGCCCAATGCTTAAAGGTATGTACGATGATATGAGAAGAACAGAAAATTTTCTTGCAGGGTTGACTGGACAGGGATTCGACCATTACGTTTAAGCAATAAATCAAAAACCTGGAAATATCGTATTGCAAAAGATATCCTGCCACTTAAAGGTGTAAATATTAGTAGGGCTGATGTGGCATAGTTTATGCTTGACCATAACTTATTTCTTGCAGGTTTTGTTCCCTTAGGCTAAAATTGGTCACATGTGCGAACCTTTTATCGGATACCCCTTCTATACTTTTTAATGGCGTTTTTTTAATCAGGGCTTCTAAATGTAAGCTAGAAATTTTTTGCGGAATTTCAAAAAAAAAGTTGATGGGAAAAGTTGAAAAAAAAGTGCTGAAAATTTGGTGTATGTCGCTAATTATTAGTAACTTTATAGATTCCATTAAAGTGAATAAATATTAACTAGGGACTTGTTTTACGAGTTGATATAAGTATAAAATGTTTAAAGAAATTACGGCAAAATCAATATTACATTATCACGAAAGGCAATTTGCAACCAATTGGGATGCAAATATTTATTGTGGTTGTGGACATAATTGCCGGTATTGTTTTGCCCAATATTCGCATAAATATTTAGAAACTACCGATTTTTTCAACAATATATTTGTAAAATCAAATGCCCCCGGCTTATTGTATCGAGAATTTGACAAGAAAAAGTGGGATAAATCTCCGGTAAATGTTTGTGGCATATCAGATTGTTATCAACCTGTCGAAACTGAATATGAAATTATGCCAAAGGTAATTAAATCGTTTATTGCAAAAAGAAACCCTTTGGTAATCGGTACTAAATCAACATTGATTCTTAGGGATATTGATTTAATAAAAAAGCTAAACAATATTGCCGAGGTTTCCATTTTAATTTCTGTATCAACATTAAACGAAGCCAAAAGGAAATTAATTGAGCCAGATGCAGCACCTACAATAGAAAGATTAAAAATGCTGAAAAAATTTAGCGATATTGGCTGTAAAACTTCGGTTTTGTTTATGCCAATAATCCCATTTATTTCAGATAACCAAGAAAATCTTGACAAAATATTCCAAATTACCAAAGAATTTAATTTGGGTTCGATAAATGCATGGCCTTTACATTTGCATGGCAATACTAAAAAAGTTTTTTACGAATTTTTAAGTACTCATTTTGCCAGATTATTACCAGAATATATAAAACTGTATAAAAAAGGAAGCGTTTCAAAGGAATATAGCATAAACCTTCAAAAAAGAGTATCTGCTTTAAGAGATAAATATCAATTGCACTCAACATATAAACCAACAAAACCAAGAATTAACAAAGAAATACAATTATCGTTATTTGATTAAAGAAAGTGCTTTATATGATAAAAAAGCCTTAACTTTGAAAATTATAAAGAGCAAGCTTATGGAAAAACTTTTAACAACCAGCGTATCTACTTTTAAGGATATTATTGAATACAATTACCTGTATGTTGATAAAACTGAATATATATACAATTTGGTAAGCAACCCAAAAGGCATCTATTTTTTATCACGTCCGCGAAGGTTTGGGAAATCGTTGACACTTTCAACTTTCAGGTCAATTTTTTCGGGCGAAAAAGAGCTGTTCAAAGGTTTATACATTTACGATAAGCCTTTTGATTGGAAAAAATATCCTATCATACATTTAAGCTTGAACAAAATAAGGGTCTCAACCGAAAAGGAGCTTGAAAAAAAACTTTGCTATTTAATTGAAGATGCCGCCGAACTCTACGATATTAACCTAAAAAGGGACGATTCATCATCCTTGTTCGATGAACTGATAATTAAGCTATCTAAAAAAAGCAAAATTGTTATTTTAATTGATGAATATGACAAACCACTGCTCGACAATGTCAATAATAATACTGAGCGAAAGGCTATAAAAGAAACTTTAAAAGGTTTATACTCGGTAATTAAGGCAAATGAAGAGTTTTTAAGGTTTGTTTTTTTAACCGGTGTCAGTAAATTTTCAAAAGTATCTGTTTTTTCTGAGCTTAATAACCTCGATGACCTTAGCATGAACAATAAATTTGGGACAGCCTTAGGTTTTACACAAGACGAAGTAGATAAATATTTTGGTGAAAGCATAAAAGAAATTGCACTAAAACAAGGAAAAAATCACGAAAATTTAAGGCAGACTTTAAAAGAGCTATACAATGGTTATAGGTTTTCAAAAAAATCTGAGACGGTATATAACCCGGTATCGATAACCAAATTTGTTCAAAACGAAGAATTGGAACACTATTGGTTTGAAACAGGGACCCCTAGTTTTTTACTGGAACTGATGAAAGAAAACAAGTACAATTTAATGAACCTTGAGGGGCTTAAATTAAATTCAGCCGCCTTTTCAACTTACGAAGTTGAGAATTTAAGGGTTGAGCCGCTTCTTTTTCAAACAGGCTATCTTACAATTAAAGGTTATAGTGAAAAATACGACGAATATTTGCTGTCTTATCCAAACATGGAAGTTAAAAGTGCTTTTTTAAACTATCTATCTGATTATTACACACCGCTACGCAAAGAAGAAACACCGCAATATAATAATGAGCTGATTAGGGCAATATTAAAAAATGACACTGCTAAATTTATTGAAATACTGAAAATATTTTTTGCAAATATTGAGTACGACCTGCATATTGATAACGAAAAATACTACCAAACCATATTTTATTTAGTTTTTACTTTGCTTGGCGTTAAAATACAGGCCGAGGTAAAAACAAATACCGACAGGATAGATGCTGTTATTGAAACCGACACACATACTTATATTTTTGAATTCAAACTATTTGACACATCCCAAAACGCCTTAAAACAAATTAAAGACAAAAAATATTTTGAAAAGTACCTGCTTAACAAAAAACAAATTGTACTAATTGGTGTTGGTTTTGACAAAGAAACACGCAACATTAAAGATGATTATATTGTTGAAAAAACATAAATAGACGAAACATTTTTTGAACAATTTTATTAGAACAACCCAAACGACACCAAGCACACATACCCTTAATTATCAGATACATACAACAACACCATGAAAGTAAACAACAAACATTACCGTACAATTTGGATGCAGGGAAGCTCTGTTTTTATGATTGAACAAAACCTATTGCCTTTTGAGTTTAAAATATTTGAATCGACAAATTATTTGGATACCTGCATGGCAATAAAAACAATGATAGTAAGAGGGGCAGGTGCAATAGGGGCCGCAGCCGGCTTTGCACTGGCACAGGCAGCTATTGAGGCAGGCAAAAATAATTACGGAGAATATATAACTATTGCAAAAAAAACAATTGAAGATACACGCCCAACTGCAAGAAATCTTTTTACAGCAACAGAAAGGGTTTATTTTGCGGCAAAACAATCGGTACAACTTGCCATTGATGAAGCTCAAAAAATTGCTGATGAAGATGCCCAAACAAGCCTTGCTATTGGCAAATATGGTAATGAATTAATAAAACCGGGCTTTGGCATCGAAACCCATTGCAATGCCGGTTGGCTGGCATTTGTAGATCATGGCACTGCACTTGCCCCAATTTATTTGGCCCACCAATCGGGCAAACAGGTTTTTGTTTATGTTGACGAAACACGCCCACGCAACCAAGGGGCAAAACTAACCGCATGGGAATTGCAAAACGAAAATGTACCTCATGCTATTATTGCCGATAATGCAGGTGCGCACCTGATGTCGAAAGGGAAAATCGACATAATGATTACAGGTGCAGATCGTATTGCCCTGAATGGTGATACAGCGAACAAAATTGGCACCCTTGAAAAAGCTATTGCAGCAAAATATTATGGTATCCCTTTTTATATTGCTGCCCCAAAATCTACATTTGATATTAATTGTAAAACCGGCAACGAAATAATTATTGAGGAACGGGACCAAAATGAGGTTCTTTACCAAATTGGTATGAACAAACACAACAAACCCGAAAATTTATTAATCTCTGCACCCGGGGCCGATGCTATTAACCCGGCTTTTGATGTTACACCTGCCGAACTTATTACTGGAATTATTACCGAAAATGGAATTATAGAAGCATCTGATAATGGAATCATTAAATTATTTAAATCTTGAAATACTCAATAATATTATTTAACTCATCTGTCAGGACCGCAAATATTTATTTTTGTTATCATGCTTATTAAATGCTATTTGCTTGCAGTCAAGTATTTATTAATTATTTCGTTTAAAGTTTCTTCGCTTATAGGTTTTGAAATAAAATCATCGCAACCTGCCGAAAATGCTTGTTTTTTTTCATCGCTTGTCGAATATGCTGTTTGTGCAACTATCGGCAAATCCGGTCGAATTTTTTTGATTAATTTTGTTGCTTCAAATCCTGTCATTATCGGCATTTTCATGTCCATTAAAACAAAGTCAATTTCAGTTTTTTCTTTGCACATTTCAACGGCTTCTT
>NBLH01000074.1 GCA_002084525.1 Bacteroidetes bacterium 4572_117
TGACACACTTTTACAAAAACTCAAAAGGCAAAACATATCATTATGTATACGATTTTGCATGGATGGAATTTTCAGATGACGAAGTATTGATAATAAGAGGGGGGAATTGAAATATAATTTTAAAACATTATGCGATTTTTTTGATTAATATACAAAAAAGTCGTAACTTGTTGGGTGTATGATTTAACCAAATAATAAGCGATTATTATGGCCAAACAAACAAAAAACACCAAGCTAACAAACTCTGCAACCCTTAACAGTTATATAAAACAGGTAATTTCTGGCGAAAGGGTGTTTGAAAACGTATTTCAATCAATTAGCAGGATGATTCTGGGGAATCAAGAAAATATCAGAAAAATTATTGTTAATGGGCGTACTACATACGATTTTGATATTTTCAGGCAAGAAAAAAAACACGTAATTGGTATGTTTGATGAAATCAACAGTTTTGTTTCTTTTGTTAAAGATGCCGCAGAAGGCGGATCGTCGGCTGAAATGGCCTATGTCCTGATTGGCGAGCCAGGCAACGGTAAAACCTTTTTTGTTGACTACCTGAGCCATTTATACAGGCAATTTATATCACAGCACCAAAACATGCGCTATACTTTTAGTTTTATCCGTTTAGATGAGATTGGGGGTTATGGAAAAATAAAATCAATCGAATCGCAAACTTTTGAAGACCCAATGATATTGGCCATGAATTTACTCGGGGATTTAGGCAAAAGCAAGGAATATATCAGTAAATTAGGCGCAAAACCAAAAACAATTGATCAATTTTATCAAAATTACAGGCCACTTGGTGCCTGTTCCGATTATATTTTAGACCAAATAAAAAACCATTGCAACAACGACTACGATAAAATACTGGATTTTATTAAAATAAACCCTATACCATTAAGCGAATCAAGGGGGACATTAACCGGAAAATATGCCGCAAAAGACAAAATAACATCTTCGGCAGTCGATTTGCTTGGCGAAGAATCTATTACACGGTTATTGCATATTTCAGATACATCAAACCCGTACCGTTTCGATTTAAGGCGGGGCGCATTGGCACGTGTAGCAGGTGGGGGTATTCATTTTGCCGACGAGATATTTAAAAATAAAAAAGATTTGGTGCAAGTATATCTTGGGGTAATCCAAAACCGTACAATAGAGATGGAAGGCTTTAAATGGCCCATTGACACTTTGATTGTGGCAACCAGTAACAATTCTGAATTTGCACGGTTTTTAGAAGAAAAAGAAGAGGCCCCAATTGTTGACAGATGCCGCATAACCTATATGGCACACAACACTAATTATTTGTTACAGAAAGACTTAACCCAATACGCAATAGGTAGCAAAGAAAAAACCACCTTTACGGCAGAAAAACTACATATCGACCCAAACTTAAATTATGCAGTTTCAACAGCAGTTACTTTAAGCAGGATGCCCCATTCCGACAAGCTTACGCCTATTGAAATGATGAAGCTGTCGGCTGGCGAAGTTGCAGGCGAAAAAAGCATAAAAACTTTAACAGAGGTTATTAACGAACTAAATATCGCAACAGATATTACAAAACGGTTTGGGCAAAAAGGACTAGGCCATCGAAACCTTGGAAGGGCAATCCAGATTTTACTTGAACGCTCTGAAACACAAGAAGGGAAATGTATGTACGCCGGGGATGTTTTTTCCGCACTTGAAAGCATCATACTCGATTATGTACATGAAACCAACGACCGGGCAAAATACTTGAAAGACCTGAAAATTGCAAAAACTTTGTATCGTAAAAAAGTGATGACTACCATATTTAATGCATATATGGATGAACCCGATGCAATTGAAAAAGACGTGCTAAATTATGTGAACATGATTATTGGTATTGATGCAAAAAATCTTGGCCCAGATAAAATATGGACTTATCGTGATCCGCAAACCAATAAACTAATCCCAATAAAAATTGACGAAACTTTCATAAATAGCGTAGAATCAAGGCTTGGGTTAAAAAACCAGGAACAAAAACAGAGTTTCCGCACAACAATTTCAAAAATATATGGACAGAAAATGATTCAGGATCCAAGTTATAATTTCATGGATAACAATGAATTAGTAAAAGCGGTTACAGATGTGCGTTTAAAATCAGATGTAGCAGGTGCCGGCAGTTTGGTTGGTGCCTTATCGAACCGCACAAACGAAGAAAATCAAAAACTATTTAACAGGATGATTCAAACAATGACCAATAAACTAGATTATTGCCACACCTGCGCCATAAAAACTATCGAGTATTTCTGTACACAGGATGATGCTAATTAATTTGTATCTGGGAGTTGGTCAATGAATGTTGAATGTTGAGTGTTGAAGGCTTAAGTATTAAAAATGATAACCCGCTTATAAACCTTCAAACATTAGATGAACTGCTTGAACGCGATAGCCTTAGGGAAAAAGATGGTTTCCACAGAAGGATCAAGCTTGGTAAATTTATTAAACCTGGGCATGGGAATAAAGCCAAAGTAGTGGTTGTACCCACAACTACAGAACCAAAATTTTATCACGACGATTCAATAAGTGAAGAAGAAGAAAATGATTCGACAGGAGGTAGCGGCAATGGTGAAGAAGGAGAAGTTATTGGCGAACAACAAGTTGATCCTGAGCAGGGTGAAGGTCAGGGGGCAGGACAAGGACAAGGTGGCGAACATGAAATTGGTACAGAGGCTTTTGACCTGGGCAAGGTATTAACCGAGCAATTTGAGTTGCCAAATTTAAAAGATAAAGGCAAAAAAAGATCTTTCTCGAAATATGTATATGAACTAACTGATAAAAACCGTGGTTTTGGGCAAATACTAGATAAAAAAGCAAGCCTGAAAAAAATTATACAAACAAATATTTTGCTTGGTAAAATCAGCGAGAACACAGATTTTAATCCCGAAAACTTAATTATAAACCCTAAAGACCAGGTTTATAGGATATTTTCGAAAGAAAAGGATTTTGAGTCGCAGGCAATTGTGTTTTTTTTACGCGACTATTCCGGTTCAATGCAAGGGAAACCAACCGAGGCGGTAACAACCCAGCATTTGTTAATTTACAGTTGGCTAATGTACCAATATAAAAGCAATGTAATCAGCCGTTTTATTTTACATGATACCGAAGCCAAAGAAATACCCGATTTCCACTCGTATTTTACCCTGCAAGTTGCAGGCGGCACCCAAGTTGCACCAGCCTTTGAGTTGGTTAACACTATTGTGGAAAAAGAAAACCTTACCGTTAATTATAACATATATGTTTTTTATGGTACCGATGGTGATGACTGGGACAATAATGGTGAGAAAATGTTACCTGCTTTGAAAGAAATGCTAAAATATGCAAACCGTATAGGGATTAGTATATCGAAAAATTCGTGGTCGAAAGGTAAAGATACTACCGTTGAAAATTATTTAAATAGTTCAGGTGTACTTAAAGATAAGCCTGAATTAATAAAATTAGATGCTTTTAATGCTGAAGATGTAGATGAACAAAGGTTGATAAAAGGGATAAAAATATTGGTGGGCTAAAGCCAATTTTCAATAGGCTGGTTTTTTAAGGGGATCCTAAGAAAAAATATGTCCTGCTTTTTATTTTGGCTGCATGGATGCCCCCCGATTTAGTTTGGGATAGCCCCCGTAACAACACGGGGCAGGCTCTGAAAAGGCCTGATAGCAATAGCCCGGTGCGTAGCGCCGGGATAAAATAGGGCGCAAGCAAACCGCCGGCGGAAAAACAATTGTACCGATTGTGAATCAAAATTGCTGATAAATTTAGCTTTATAGGGCTAGAAAACCCGGTTCATTAATTCATTTATCGGCTTTGATTCTACATCGGTATGAGAACGGGGTTTTTGATTTTAAAATGGTATAATTTGAAATAAATATTAGTTTCCGGCGTAATTTTGTGAGTTTGATTGATTTTTAACATACTAGTCATGAACAAAAAAACCGAGAACTTAAAACGAGAAAAAAAATGAAACTAATAGACCAGCATACAAAAAAAATAATGGAAGAGTGCAAAATCAGGGCACGCGATGCCGGCCTTAAGTTTGAAGATGAATCATTGGAATATATCGTAACCAACAAAGATATGCTGGAGTTATCCCCAAAAGGGATGATACCAACAATGTATGAATATTGGGTAAACGACGTGGAAATTTTGAAGGAAAAAGGTAAATACAAGCTATATCCATCTAATCCGTATGAAACGGTTATTAATTCGCGCCCGGCAATTTCTTTTTATAACGACAACAACCCCGATTGGCTAAATATTATGATATTTTATCACGTTTTGGCCCATATTGATTTTTTTCAGAACAACCTCCTTTTTCAAAATACATGGACCGATGATTTTGTGGGGCAAGCATTGGCAGACAAACGCTTGGTTGAAAACCTCAGAAGTACCCATGGAAGGTGGCTCGATTATATAATAGAATTTAGCCGAGGCATAAATAACCTGACAGGGTATTTTGATAATTTAATGAAAACGGCAATGCCCAAAACATTAAAAAAAACGGATAAAATAAGCTATTACTTTGATACATTCATGCAAGATGTGTTAAAAAAGCCACAGCATGAAATTTACAACGAAATTAATAATTACAACCAACTTATTTCAAACAATAAAAATTTGGGCGAATCTGTATTTTTAGGCGGAATACGAAAAAAACATCCTGAATTTACTTCGTTATACGAAAAATATTTGAAGGCAGATAAGCAGCCATCAATCGACATTATTGAATTTATCAGGGATAATTCGCCATTTTTAAGGAAGAAGAAAAATCTTTGGATGAAATCGGTAATAAATATTGTGAGGAATACAGCTATGTATTTTGCACCACAAATACGCACAAAAACAATAAATGAGGGATGGGCAAGTTATTGGCACGATACACTTTTTAGGGACGATGACAGGATTAAAGGGCATGAAACATCTTTTGCAAAAATTAATGCCAAAGTAACCTCAATAAGCAGAATCGGGCTAAACCCATATGCTATTGGGCTAAGATTGTTTCAATATATTGAAAATCAAGCGAATAAAGGCAGGTTGAATTATGGGTATCAAAAAATTAATGACATTGAGCAACGCAAAAATTATAATTTAAATACAGGAGGTGGAAAAGATTTTATTTTTGATATAAGGAAGCACTTTTCTGATTTTACATTTTTAAACACATTTATTGATCAGGATTTTACCGATACCTACAATTTATTTGTTGTAGGCAAAAGGCTAAACCCACAGAAACGCATTTACGAATATTATATTAAAAGTAAAAAGGCCGAAGACTATAAACAAATGATTATTAATTCTTTATACCATCCACCACAACTTAATGTAAACACTGAAAAAACAAATGACGGTAATCTTTATCTGGTTCACCACTTTGAAAAAAAACAACTGGTAAAAGATTTTATCCCTGAAACTTTAATTGGGATCGAATATTTATGGGGTGGGCAAGTTCAACTGGAAACCACTGAGATATACAAAAAGAAAAAAGCAGGCGAAAAAGAAAAAACATATGAATATAAACGTGTATTATACACTATTAATGATAAAAAAGTAAGCAAACAGGAACTAAAAGCCTAATGACACTAGTGTCAAGTCAAATATAAAATGACGCTTCAAGGTTCTACGAACGCTTGAAGGTCAAAATTGACCTCAAAGCGTCTGAAAGACCTTTGAGCGTCAAAATAGCCTTGACTTGACATTATGGCAATCAGGTTTAAAACTGAATTTGTTATTTCTTTTATAAAAAATTTTTAGATATAGAAATTATGCTACAGATTCACAGATTGAAAATAATTATAAGCAATAATCACTAACAACATGAGACTAAATTTAAGCTAAAAATGACAGGTAAAAGCGAATTAAAAAAACTAATTGAGGAACTCGAAAAAAAAGGGGAACGGCTTGAGGCACTTCTTAATCTTGGCGATTCGTTAAAGGAGGCTGAAAGGAGGTTGCCTATGACTTTCAATGGCTTTTTAAATCTGGCATCAAGAAAACCGCAGCATGTTTTCCGGAATGTTTTTCAGCTTTTTTACGACATGATTCATTATTATGTGCCTGAAATTGATGAAGATACGTTAAAAAAGGATCAGCCGATAGGTTTTGTGAATTACAATAGTAAGTTCCTTTTTGAAACAGGTTGCGACGATCCTTTTTTTGCAGACAGGCTGTTTACAAACCGGTTTATGAAGCTTGTTGGTAATGTGAAACAAGCCACCCAAAACAATAGGATATTTTTGTTTGAAGGCCCTCCCGGAAGCGGAAAAAGCACATTTTTAAATAATTTATTGCAAAAACTTGAAAATTACAGCCAATTACACGATGGTACATTATATGAAACATTTTGGCGGCTTGATATTAATATGCTCGGCGGTTTTAAACGTTTTGAAAAAGAGCTACATAGAATTGCATTAGAATCAGGCGATGCTGAACTTATTGAACGATTGATAGCAACAGAAATTGAAGCGGAAAAAATGCCAAAAAAATATTTGGAGTTTGCATGCCCAAACCACGACCACCCTATTATCCAAATCCCTAAATCGCATCGCAAGCAATTTCTTAATGAATTAATACCTGATGAAAAATTCAGAAAAACCTTGTTCTCATCAAAAGAATATGAATGGGTTTTTAAAGATACACCATGCCATATTTGCAGCTCGGTTTATGAAGTTTTATTGGATAAAATAGGCGACCCTCTTTCAATACTTAACATGATTTATGCTCGCAAAGCCAGGTTTAATAGGCAATTTGGCGAAGGTATCAGCGTATTTAACCCCGGAGACCCATTAATTAATGAACCTATAAAAAACACTTCGCTACAAAATATGCTAAACGATCTGCTCAATACAGATGCTGTAAAATACATACACTCCTTTTTGGCAAGGACAAATAATGGAGTATTAAGTTTGATGGATATAAAAGAAAATAATATCAAACGGTTGATGAACCTGCATGGTATTATAAGCGACGGGGTGCACAAAGTTGGTTATATAGAAGAGCAAATAAGGACTTTGTTCTTGGGCTTAATAAACCCGGCAGATAAACAACATTACGAAAAAGTACCTTCTTTCCGTGATCGCGTAGTAACAGTGGCTGTTCCATATGTGCTTGATTATAAGACAGAAGTGGCAATATTCAAAAATAAGTTTGGTGCATCCATCGAAAAACATTTTCTTCCGCGGGTTTTCGAAAACCTTGCAAAAGTTATTATAGGAACCCGGTTAAGGATTAATCTGGGAATAATTGATGGTTGGATTAAAGATCAATCGAAATACACAAAATACACCGATAAAAATTATTTTCTTTTGAAAATAGAACTTTTTGCCGGTAAAATACCCGATTGGCTCAGCGAAGAAGATATAAAAAACTTTGATACAAAAACAAAAAGGGCTATTTTTTCCGATTCAAAAGCAGAAGGTAAATCAGGTATTTCTGGCAGGCAATCGCTCCACCTTTTTAATGCATTTTTAAACCGGTATAAAAACGACAATGAATTGATTCGTATGGATGATGTTTACGAATTCTATAACAAATATGCAGATCTAAATAAAAGCTTGAGCAAAGATTTTATTAATTCGTTGATTGGCCAGTACGATTACAATGTATTGCAGGAAATGCGTGAATCGATATACTATTTTAATAAAAAACAAATATCTAAGGATATTGTTAATTATATGTATTGTATTAATTTTGAGGCAGGTACAAAAGTAACTGTTACTTATACTGGTGATAAAATCGAAGTTGACGATGAATATTTTAAAAATTTTGAAGCAATTTTTTTAGGTGCAACCAGCACAAAAAAAATGCGTGATGCTTTCAGGATGGAAGCACAGTCTGAATATGTTTCAAAAACTTTTACAGACGAAATACAGATAAAGAAAACAAAAATCCAAAAAACTGCACAGTTTAAAAATCTTTTTGATAAGTACACCCACAGTTTAAAAGAAAATGCCCTTGCTCCATATATCGAAAACGAAAGTTTCAGGCGGGCAGTTAAAGATTATGGCACATCGCAGTTTAAAACTTATGACAGTAAATTAAAAAGAGATGTTGAACATGTTCTGAAAAATCTGGTTAATAAATTTAATTACACTACAAAAGGTGCAAAGCAAATTGCTTTATATGTTTTAGATAAAAAATTGCCTTCGAAGTTTTAAGTAACTATACATGATATTTTGTATATTCGTAGCATGAATAAAATATTATTTTTGATCATTTTATCATAATGTCCTAGAAAATGGTGTCAAATTATGAATATAGAAGAAAGAAATGAATTTATCAGATATCGAATTGAAACTACCTGTAAAACATTTGATACTGCAAAAATGCTTGCTACAATGAATTTTGGAACTCTTCGGCAAACAAATTGATAACTCTTTGCATTAAATAAGCCCCTCAAAATCTTTGCGATTTTGATTCTTAATTATTCTAGTGGTAAAATCCCAATTTTTTGCTACTTTTATAGCTTAGAAGTTAGTAGTTTCAAAACCCTTGCACTTATACACCAATGTTAGTGGCAATTTCCCAAAATGCTTATAAGGCAGGGAAAACGTAATATAAACAATTGTTGTAAGATAAAGAAATATTAAAAATATAGATATTATCTTGAAAATATTTGTTACACTTACATGATATTAAATTAAGCAGAATTAATATGATATCTTTTTTTATAAATCTTTTTCGCTTATTTAAAGTTGTTTTGAAAGGAATTTTAAATGATTCAGAGTTCAGGTATATCCTGTTCTTTGTTATATTGTTATTAACAGCTTCAACAATATTTTATAGTCAATATGAAAATTGGTCTATAATCGACTCTCTATACTTTTCTGTAATGACAATGTCAACTATAGGTTATGGGGATTTTGTCCCAACAACTTCTATAAGCAAGGTTTTTACAATTATATTTTTGACAATACAAGAATCCCCACAGCTTGCCAAATTGTAATTGTGCCTACCCCAAACACCGCAGGGAAAATCCCATTCCAAACAAAAGCGTCCTTTTGCTTTTCCGGCAGTTCGTCCAATGCTTTAAAAAATGCTTCCCTGAAATAAGTATTCTCAAGTTCTGTTTCTGGGTTTATTTCACCTGAAATCAGAGCCTCAGGAAATACCACTTCCCCGTCATCGTCTTCATAGGCGAAATCTTCTAACAAATCATCTAGCATACTCTTTCGGTATTTATCCACAATTTTATTTCTACTGACACGATAAAGCAATGAACTAAGTTGGTCAATTGGTTCAATGTCAATAATTTTACTTAGCTGAAACCAAACGTCCTGCAAAATATCTTCAGCATCTCTAATGTCTTTTACCCTACTGCGTATAAAACTAAATAAGCACTTTCCATAATTTTGTTCTGCATACTTTACGTTTTGCTGATGTTGCGCCATTTGTATAGCCATTAAATCGTCCATATATAAATGTAGACGATTGAATTAAGAAATTACTTTAAAAACACAATTATTTTTATTACCACCAAATTGAAATCAAACTCTTAGTTGTATGTTTTGTGCTGATTACCAGCAATTTAAATCATTTAGCAATTTAACTATTTAAAGTATAGTTCATGCATATATTGAATCGTAAATTAATTGGCTGCTTATTTGACAATATGTAATTTTAATGCCTTATTATTTGATAATATGTAATTTTAATGCTAATTTTGTTATCAAATAGTAAGTTTTAGTGATTCCTGAAAATAAATTATTAATCTAAATTAAAAAAAATGAAATTCGATCCTGCAAAAGCAATTCAACGTCTAGAACAATTTGGGGAGTTTGGTGGTGTTAACCCTTCAATTACTGATTCGTCTACTTTTACATTTTTAGGCACAGAAACCATGGAAGGGACTTTTCATGGCGAAACACAAGGTTGTTTTTTATATTCGCGCCATTGGAACCCTACAAACAAATACCTTTCTGATGCCTTGGCCGCTATGGAAGGAACCGAAGCCGGATGGGTAACAGCCTCTGGTATGGCTGCAATTACAAATGCAATTTTGCAACTTTGTAACTCAGGCGACCACTTGGTTTCAAGTGTTACAACTTATGGTGGCACTTTTGCCTTTTTAAAGAACTACTTACCTAAATTTAATATCAGTGTAACATTTGTAGACCCAACTGATTTAGAGGCAATTGAAAATGCTATTCAGCCAAATACAAAAGTTATTTATACTGAAACAATGACCAACCCCTTACTTCAGATTTCAGACATCCCTGCAATGGCTGATATTGCAAATAAACACGGGGTTAAGCTTATGGTAGATAATACTTTTACACCTATGATTGTAGCCCCGTTTAAATTAGGTGCACATATTGTTGTATATAGTATGACAAAGTTCATTAATGGGAAAAATGATTGTGTAGCAGGTGCAATTTGTGCCTCGCAGGAATTTATTGAAGCATTAATTGATGTAAACAATGGGACTTCTATGCTTTTAGGGCCTGTGCTTGACCCAATGCGTTCATCAAGTATACTTAAAAACCTGAATACCCTTCATATAAGGATGAAACAACATAGCAGCAACGCCATGTACCTTGCCGAAAAATTTACTGAGATAGGCTTAAAGGTATCATATCCGGGACTAAAGTCGCATAGAGGCCATGAGCTATTAAATAAAATTATGAACCCTAAATTTGGATATGGCGGTTTGATTGCCATTGACCTAAAAACCAGCGTAATGGCGAACAAACTAATGGAGATGATGCAGGATAAAGGTGTTGGTTACCTTGCAGTAAGCCTTGGATATTTTAGGACATTATTTAGTAATTCAGGAAAAAGCACTTCATCGGAAGTACCCGAAGATGTACAAAAAGGTATGGGATTATCCGAAGGCTTAGTGCGTTTTTCAGTAGGTTTGGATAATGATATAGAAGATACATACCAAACAATTAAAAGCTGTTTGAAAGAATTGAAGTTTATTTAGAGCCTATCCATAAAGTTGATATTTTTTCATTTGAGCCCCAAAGTGGGCGATAAGCAATAGCCCTGTGCGTAGCGCAGGGTTGTAAATCAGCATATTACAATAGCCCTGAATGGGCGTAAGATAAATGTAATGGCTTTATAAATACTAATTGTCTGTCCATAAAGTCATCGGATGGATCTTTTTATTAAAATTACAGAATTTAGAAATCTTGGAACCAGTTAATTAGAAATTCATCCGATGACCAATTAAACAAAAACCTACCGAACAATTACTAACAACAGCCCTGTACATTCAACCCCCTGAAACACAGGCGACTATAAAAACCATTTAATCAAGTTAACTTATTACTACTTTACGAAGTTATAATTATCTGAAAAATAGGCTAAAAGCCGTATTTAATTCAGCCCAAGGTAACGCCTTGGGAAAAAAGAACAAAATATTTTTTTACGGACTGAAAGTCCAGCTTAATTTGATATATTGATAAGTTGCGCAGCCCGCAATTAATTTTGATGTTTACCATAACCCAAGGCGTTGCCTTGGACTGAAATGATTTGATCTTTCAGGCTGATTATTAGTAAGTTTTAAGTTCGTAAAGTAGTAGTAACAACCAAAGCTTTGCGGCATTGCGAGAAACAAAAAGTTAACAAGGTATAGTTACTAAAACTCTGATTTAAAATGGAATTGTAGTTTTGGGTAATTCTGTTGGGCCATTTGTAACGAGTACGACGATTCTGCCAAATATACGTCCCTACCCTGTTTATCCGTGGCAACAGCCCTATATTTTTTCTTTTTAAAATCGTCTAGTTCATCTTCATCACCAGTTAACCAGCAAGCTTTATGAAAATCGCCTGATTCATACCTTGATGTAGCACCATACTCATGTTTCAAGCGGTATTCAATTACCTCAAACTGTAAAGCACCAACAGTGCCAATAATTTTCCGTCGCCAATTTTAAAAGTCCCGGTATCGTGTATACCAACAATATCGCCTGGGTATGCTTCTTCAACTATCGACTTTTTTTGCGCCATAAAAGCAGTTGGGCTCGAAAATTTGAATTTTTTTCCCAACCGTGTATGCAAATAATTAGTATTCCGCTTAAATATACCCGAGCATATTTTTACAAATGCTAAACGGTCGCGATGTTTAGGATCCATATTTGCATGGATTTTAAACACAAAACCACTGAATTTTTCCTCAAAAGGGTTAACTTCCCTCTGGTCGGTTTGTCTGGGTAAAGGCCATGGTGCAATGTCCAAAAAACAGTCTAATAATTCCTGGACACCAAAATTATTCAAAGCACTTCCAAAAAAAACAGGAGATATTTCCCCATTAATATACTTATCCCTGTCAAATTCCGGATAAACAGTCTCGATTAATTCTATTTCTTCTCTCAATAAGTCTGTTGAATCACCAATATATTGCTCTAATTCGGGACTGGCAAGGTCATTTATTTCTTTGGGAGCTTCTCTTGTTTGTTTATCTGCATTACTATATAAAAATAATCTTTTTTCATATAAATTGTACACGCCTTTAAAATTATAGCCCATCCCAATTGGCCACGACAAAGGACGTACTTTGATGTGCAATTTTTGTTCAATTTCGTCTAAAAGTTCAAAAGCATCTTTACCCTCACGGTCTAGCTTATTTATAAAAACTATAATTGGGGTTTTGCGCATACGGCAAACTTCAACCAATTTTTCAGTTTGTGGCTCAACACCTTTGGCTACATCAATTACAACAATTACGCTATCAGCTGCTGAAAGGGTGCGGTAGGTATCTTCTGCAAAATCTTTGTGCCCTGGTGTGTCTAAAATATTGATTTTGATTCCCTTATAATCAAAACCCATAACTGAAGTCGCTACTGAAATACCTCTTTGGCGTTCTATTTCCATAAAATCGGAAGTGGCCGTTTTTTTTATTTTGTTTGATTTTACAGCACCGGCTACATGAATGGCACCACCAAAAAGCAATAATTTTTCGGTTAATGTGGTTTTTCCCGCATCGGGGTGGCTTACAATAGCAAATGTTCTCCGTCTTTCTATTTCTGATTTTATCGACATAATATGTACCGTATCAATTTTTAGGGCACAAAAGTAATGATAAAATCTGGATTGGGTATCAGCTTGCTTTAAGTTTAATGTAAATATGCTTCACGCATTTAATTTGTTAATTAACTCCCTGTCTTGCTTTAATGGTATTCAAAAGCTTACATGCCACTCTAAAGAGGTATTTGTTGTGAGTTATGTCCAATAGAACCTCTCAATACAAGGTTTTATCTTGTAAAAACTAATTCTTCATCCTTTGAAAGTGATTGGTTGTAGTAGTAATTAGCATAATTAAATGCTTTTAAATCTTTAGTTTGTGTGATATTGTTACGAATAACAAAACGGGTCATCAACCCACGGGCCTTTTTAGCATAAAAACTAATAACTTTGTATTCTCCATTCTTATGATCTTTAAAAACAGGGCTTACTACTTTATAATCAAGGTGTTTTTTTTGAATCGACTTAAAATACTCATTCGAAGCCAAATTTATCAATATTTTTTCACCTAGGCTTTTTTCTATCGATTTATTTATTTCTAAGGTAATTTTATTACCCCAAAAATCATAAAGGTTTTTACCTAAAGGGTTCAATAGCTTTGTCCCCATTTCTAAACGATATTCTTGAATTAAATCAAGAGGCGCTAAAATACCGTATAAACCTGACAGTATCCTTAAATGTTTGTTTGTAAAATCAATTTCTTTTAAACTAAGGCTGTTCACATCCAAACTTTGGTATACAGTGCCTTTAAAAGCATATATTGCAGCTTTGGCATTTTGACAAGTAAAAGGGGTGTTCCATTTAAAAAACCGTTCAAAATTTAGTTCGGCAAGTTTTGCGCTTATATTCATTAACGCAGATAGTCCTTCTGGTTTATACTTCCGGATTTCATTTATAAGATCTTCAGCTTCATTTAGAAAAACTGGGGTTGAGTGATTTCTTAATTTCGCAATTCGAGAAAAATCTAACGATTTGGCAGGTGAAACGACAAGTAACATAATTACTGAACAGATTCAACAGTTTCACTATCATCAAGTTGAAAAATTTCTTGGACATCAGTATTAAAGTAATGCGAAATTTTTAGAGCAGTAATAACTGAGGGGGCAAATTTACCCGTTTCAATTGCATGTATTGTTTGACGGGAAACACCAATCGCTTCTGCAAGTTGCCCTTGGGTCATATTTTGTTTTGCTCTTTCAACTCTAATAGTATTTTGCATTTTCCGGTTATTTATTATTATAAATAGTTGTGTTAAATATTAATAAAAATTGCTGCAATAATTTTGCCGAGATTGGGCTTTTTATAGTACAAAAATAAAAAAACACAAGGCAGCTATGGGTTTAATTGATATTTATTCAGTTAAATTTATTTTTAAGAAAGACAAGTAAAAAGCAGGTTATCAAAAAGATACAAGAACATGTTCGTCAGATAATGCTTCAGCACAAAGTTATCGGATACAAGCTTACATTTGTTGTCTATGCTCCAAACTGCCTGTCAGTAAGCTTTTTATGTCTACTAAAATAATTATTTGATAAAATATTAAATAATGGGTTTATTTTCGATGTCGATATTTAACTTTCAAAATAAAGCAAGCTAAGATTCAGTTGTCAAATAAAAAATGCCGACATTAGCCGACACCCTTTTCTTTATAATCTATGAGTCCAGTCTAAAAAGGGTGAAAAAGGGCAATCTGAAAATAAGGATTTACCCCTAACCCTAAAGGGCGTCCTGATTTTCAGCGACTTCGCCCTTTAGGGTTATTAAAACAAGAATTATTGGTAAAATGAACACCGCTATTGCTTTTTTACTACACGAAACCCAATACTGCCATAACTTTTATTTGATCCCATTGCTCCCCTTGCGGTTATTCTCATTTTATTTTCCTGAAAACTCCAACCTCCTCCCCTGAAAACCCTTCTGATACCTTTTTCAGGACCGGTGGGGTTATCTTCCGGCGATTTTTTATAATAATCTTTTGTGTACAAATCCCAACACCACTCCCTAACATTACCGCTCATATCATATATGCCAAGTTCATTGGGTTTTTTATTCCCAACTTCATGTGGAACCCCTTTTGAGTTCGAAGCATACCACATTACCTCATCGGCAACATTACCCCCGCTATATGCGTAGCCTTTAGCCTTGTTTCCCCCTTTTGCGGCAAATTCCCATTCAGCCTCAGTTGGTAACCTATAACCATTAGCATCAAAATTACAAATAACTACTGTTGCTAAACTATCTCTACTAATTGTATAACACCTATCTAATCCATCAATTTTACTAATCCAGTTACAATACATAACTGCCGACTCCCAACTTACATTCATTACAGGCTTTTTTCCCCGGCCTAATTGTGCATCATCCGGTTTTTTCCACCCGGTTGAAGCGCAAAACACATCAAACTGCTCAAAAGTAACTTCATGCTTACCAATTGCAAAACTACTTACGGCTACCTTATGTTCAGGCCCTTCATCCTTGCTAGTTGCATAGTCATTACCCATGTAAAAAGTGCCTCCTTCTACTGGTACCATATCCATAATTTGGGCATTAAGGAAAATGGCCCCTGTCAAAAACAATGCTACACTTAATAAAAATTTTTTCATTTTTTTGTTTTTTTAGAACTAATTAAGTTTTAGAAAAAATCGTGCCAAACGTTTAATAAAATCCAAGCCAATATCTGGGCAAAAAAGCCTAATTTGCTTTTAAATACACAACAATACGAGCTACGTACCTGAGGCGGCATTGCTTTATGTGAAAAAAATCGGAATAAGAATGTCCAATAATTAATGATAAAGACATCCTATTATTCAAACAAATTCTAGACAAAACATTGCATAATAATTTAATAAGCTTGATCCCTAATTTTGCATTCTGCCAGATATAAAAAAAACGGAATCTGACACATATTATTATCTGTTAAAATACACCAATTGGTTTTACGAATAATTCTAATAATTTATATTTGAATCAAAAATAGTACTTTTGATTCAAATATGAACATAAAAATCAGTCCAAATCGTATTAATTCGTTGCAAATATTTCAATTGTTAAGATATGCCGCTAATATTTTAATAAGTATTTTATTTGCCAAAAGCTATTTATCAACCTATGAAATAGGCGAATATGAGTCGTTTATATTTTATTTTTCAATCTTTTCATTTTTTTGGCTTACAGGATTAATTCAAACATTATTATCATTAAGTAATAATTGCAAGTCGGAAAAAGATGTTAAAACATTATTATTTAATGGTTTTGCACTAAGTTTAATGTTTAGCTTGTTAATGGTAATACTTTCCTTATTATTTTTACAAAATTTATTCCCCGATAAAGACAAAGGGTTTACAGTACTTTTTTTAATATATTTATTATTAGCCCCTTCAACTTTTATAATAGAGTATGTAATTTTACTAGATAAACAATATAAAAAACTAATCATATACGGAGCTTTTAACTTTATCATCCAAATTTTATTAGTGGCAATACCCCCAATTATTGGGCTCAACTTATTATGGGTATTTTATGGGATGCTTGCAGTAGTGTTTATTAAATGGCTCGTTTTATTTTTGCTTTGGAATAAAAATAAAACCTTGGCTTTTTCCTTGTTGTATGTCAAACAAATATTTTTGAACTCATACCACTTAATGCTAAGCGCAACTTTAACTAGTTCAGCAGTTTTTATCGACGGAATTATTATTAAGTCTCAATTTGACGCAAACCAGTTCGCTATTTTCAGATATGGCGCAAAAGAGTTCCCCCTATTTCTACTTGTAGTTACTGCGTTCAGTAACAGCATATTAACAAGCTTCACCAATAACGATGGTTATACTAAGGTTTTAAATGAAATTAAAACAGGATCTAGCAAAATGATAAAAAATTTATTTCCTGTTTCGATTCTTTTAATACTTATAAGCCAGTATATTTATCCTTGGGTTTTTAGTCCTGATTTTTTTGAAAGCCATAAAATATTTGATATATACCTGCTGCTTATTGTAAGTAGGTTTGTTTTTCCGCAAACGGTAATTATTGGTATGCAAAAACCAAATCTTGTGTTAAAAGCCGGAATTGTCGAATTATGTATAAACATAATATCAAGCCTTATTTTGATAAGGTATTATGGTATAATTGGTGTCGCATTTGGGACAGTAATAGCATTTTATTCCGAAAAATTATTATTGGTATATATGGTGAATAAAAAACTAGGCGTTGCGGCATCAAAATTTATTGATTTGAAAAATCTTCTTGTTTTTTCTGTTGTATTATGGTTTCTTTATTTTGCAAAAATTTATTGGCTATAATTCCTGATATTTTTGTATATTCTAACAAAAAACCATCATGCCCATAATCAGATTCTATCATAAACAACTCACTTTTTTTAATAAACTGTTTCATCACATACTGCTCTTCAGGTAAAAAAAGAATGTCTGAATTTATGCCCACAATTAGTGTATTTGCCAAAATTTTTGCCATTGCTTCCCGCAAGCCGCCCCTATTCCTGGCAACATTATGTGCATCAAGAACTTTTGTTAAAGTATAATACGAGTAAGCATTAAAACGATTAGTTAACTTTTTTCCCTGATATCTTTGGTATGATTCTGCTTTGAAGTTATCTTGGACCTGATTGTTTTGTTCTGATTGTGTTTTGTTGTATGCCAACTGGTTTCGGTAACTTATTAGTGCTATCGAACGGGCAGTTTCAAGCCCCTTTGCCCCTCCTTCTGGTTTATCGTCATAAAAACTAGGGTCGGCTTCAATAGCCATTCTTTGCGAAGCATTAAAGGCATTGCCCCAGGCCGAAAAACGTGCATTTGTTGCGATAAGGATTAAATTTTTGATTTTTCCCGGCTGCATAATTGCCCACTCAATTGCTTGGTGGCCACCAACTGAACCACCTGTTAATGTGTTGATTTTATCAATTTTCAGGTAACCTGCTAAAATTATATTAACATTAACAATGTCGCGTACTGTAATAAATGGGAAATTCCGATAATATGGTTTTCCTGTTTTAGGGTTTACCGACAACGGACCGGTTGTACCATATGCAGAACCTAAAATATTGGCACAAATTATAAAATGCTTATCAGGATCAAATGCCAAACCCTTACCAACCATACCTGGCCACCATTCCATAGCGTCCGAATTTGCCGTAAAAGCATGGCATATCCATACAACATTGGACTTATCATCATTCAGTGTGCCATAAGTAGTGTAAGCAATATCAATTTCTTCAAGATATTCACCTGATTCTAATTGAAATGCCTGATTATGTTTATATAAATTATATGCCATGATTTAATATGCTTTAAATAGTTCCGTTTATTATCTTCACCTACTTAGCGTAGCTTCGCTACAAACAAAAAACAGGAACGCTGATAACACTGATTTAACGGATTCACACTAATTTTTATTTAGCTTAAAAAATGTATTTGAAGGCAGTAGGCAGCCTACAGTATGCAGTGGCCCAGCAAAGTCTGCTTATTGAAGACTGTTTTCGTTTCAAAAAAGAAAAAAACATAAAATAAGTAAATAGCTGACTTTATAGAGACAAACTCTAATTAACGTGCCTATCATCTGTTACAAATTATCTAGTGCTTGCCCAATATCTTCTTTTATATCGTCAATATGCTCAATACCAACAGATAAACGCAACAAGTTTTCAGTTACACCGGCAGCAATTTGTTCTTTTTTGTTTAGTTGTTGATGGGTAGTTGCTGCCGGCTGGATAATCAGGGTTTTTGCATCGCCAACATTTGCTAAATGACTGATTAGCTTTAAACTTTCAACAAATTTTATGGTGGCCCATTTATCACCTTTTATAGTAAAAGATAGAACGCCACCAAAACCATTCTTTAAATATTTGCTTGCATTTTTGTAACTCAAGCTCGATTTCAAACCCGGGTAATTTACCGTTTCTACTGACGGGTGTTGTTCAAGCCATTTGGCAAGTTCAAGTGCATTGTCAACTGTTCGCTTAACCCGTAGCGATAAAGTTTCTAAACCCTGTATGAGTAAAAACGAATTAAAAGGGCTGATAGCAGGGCCAAAATCCCTTAAGCCCTCAACCCGTGCCCGGATAATAAAGGCAATATTCCCAAATTGTGAGTTTGCGCCAAAAGTATCCCAAAAATTGATGCCGTGATAACTTTCACTTGGCTCGCTAAACTGTGGGAATTTACCGTTTCCCCAATTGTAATTGCCACCATCGACAATAACACCCCCTATACTGGTTCCATGTCCACCAATCCATTTAGTTGCCGATTCAACAACTACATTTGCACCATATTTTATCGGTTGGGCTAAATAACCTCCTGCCCCAAAAGTATTATCAACAAAAAAAGGTATCCCATATTTTTGTGCCAGCGATGCAATAGCCTCAAAATCAGGCACGCTAAATCCCGGATTCCCAATAGTTTCAAGGTATATTGCTTTTGTGTTTTCATCAATTAAAGGTTCAAAGCTGTCAGCTTTGTCATTTTTGGCAAATTTCACATCTATACCTAAATTTTTAAACGAGTGTTTAAATTGGTTAAAAGTGCCACCATACAAAAAAGGCGACGAAACAATGTTATTACCGGGTTTCAATATATTATTTAAAGCAATAAATTGAGCGGCATGGCCTGATGCTACTGCTAAGGCAGCTACACCACCTTCAAGTGCTGCAATTCTTTGTTCAAAAACATCGGTTGTTGGGTTCATTAACCTGGTATAGATATTTCCAAATTCTTTAAGCGCAAACAAATTTGCACCATGCTCTGAGTTTTTAAATACATATGACGAGGTTTGATATAAAGGTACTGCCCTTGATAATGTATCAGTATCGGGTGTGTGGCCCGCATGCACCTGCAATGTTTCAAAACGATAGTTATTTTCCATTTTTTTCTGATTTTAATGTTAGTTTTTCACAAATAAATTAACCGGATGTTTAAAGTCCTTTTTAAATAAAGTGGCATGTAATTTAGACAGGGTTTTTTTAGTGTCTTTTTCATCAATAATTAAATAGGTAACAACATCTGAGGCCCCAATAGAACTCAAATGAATATTTATACCTTCTTCCGATATTGCAGAAAGAATCTTTGCCGCTACCCCATAGGCTTCGGTCATACCGCTACCAACCACAGCTATTAACGACACATTTTTTTTAATTGATGCTTTGGTTATTACCTGTAATTTAAGTTTTTTGATCAAATCGAATGCTTTATCGATTATATGCTTGTCTATCAGTAAATTAATAGCTATTTGAGATGTGATTACGGAATTAATATTAATACCATGTATATTAAGTGTTTTTGTTATTTCTGATAATATACCTGGAATATACCCAACACCCGGCCCTCTCAAACTAAGTATCCCCGTATTATTTTCTACGCTTACACTTTTAACAATTTCTGGATGAATTGACGTCCTGTTATCAATTACAGTTTGTGGTTTGTCATTAGCATGATCATTAAAAACATTGAATAACCGTATGGGGATATTTTTTAATCGTACAGGCTCAACAGTTCTTGGGTGCAAAATATCTGCCCCAAAATATGCTAATTCTGCTGCTTCGTCGTAATTTAGGTGGTCGATTGGTTTTGGTTGGGCAACATGTTTTGGGTTGCCGCTCATAAAACCATCAACATCTTTCCATACATCTAAATTTTCAGCGCCAAGGCAATAGGCAAAAGCTGCCGCACTATAATCAGTTCCACCATGCCCTAACAAATTTATTTCATTTTTTGCCGAAACCCCATAAAAACCAGGCACAACATATACTCTATTTCCTAAAAAACACTTTTCTACGTTTTCTTTTGATAGGTTCAGCTTTATACTTGCATTTCCAAAAACACCATCTGTTAACAAACCAACTTGTTCAGGGAATTTTGTTTCGGCGGCAATACCTTTGTCATTGAAAATGCCGTTGAGCACAATTGCACTTAGTTTTTCGCCAAAACTTAAAATATAATCGTTAGCCTTTTCAGGGATATGGCGAATATAGAAAATACCTTGCAAATATTGCCTTAATTTGTTTAATTGATCTTCAACGAGGGCAAAAGTTTGATTTCTTATTTCGGGATTTTCAATAATTTCAAGTATTATTTCAGATTTTAATTGATATAGGAAATGGTACAAGGAACCAAGTGTATCATCCTCATTGAAAAGGGTTTCAAGACTTTTTTTAATCTTGTTTGTAAGCCCAAAAAATGCGGAAACAACCACAACCGGTGGATGTTCATATGACTTTACAACTTCAACAATCTGTAAAATTGATTTAGCACTTTTAAGATTTGAACCTCCTATTTTTATAACGTTTTTTTTATTCATGTTTTGTGTTTTGATAACGCATTTAAACAATATGTTTACAAATATTTTGGTAACTAGCGCAAGGTTTCAACTAAAACAGCCGACTAAAAAAACCTGCGCTAAAGCATGCGCAACCAAATGCTTAGCAGAATCAAAAATTCACTAATATGTATAACGGCAAAGAGACAATTATTTTTCATGATTTCAATTGTTAAATTTATAATTTCCCAAATAATTGGAATTAGGTATTGGCACCTTGCCCGAAGCAGGCAGGTTGTCAGAGCTTCTCAGAGCCTATTCTCTCCACTCTTCTTTATAAATCAAACAACTTTCGTTATGCTTTAACAAAGCATGTAAGAATGGTCATTTGAATTTGGGTCAAAACTACATTAAACATTTTTAACCACCAAATTTTATTTTTGATAATTGGTTGATTTTTCACTTATCCTACAATTTTTTTCCTACGAGAATATAATTTACTCGTCTGATAATGAGCCACCTACAATAGTCTAAACCTTTGTTTTTTGGTATTACGGCAAACTTAGTGGGAATTAATTTGTCTGTCCATAAAGTCAGGCTTTTTCTTACTGAAGTTTTGGACTTTATAAAGATCTAGTAATCAATAAGATAAATATGAAAAATAACCCGAAAATAAATTGGCGTTATTTATTATTGTCAATTGCAAAGCAGTTTCAATACCTGGTTGGGCAAAATATAGAGATAATTGAAGATGCAAAAAAAACAAAGCAACGTTTAATAAAAAAGCAAATAAAAGTAAAGGGGCTTGAGAAACAAAAAAAAGGCTTGAAAGATGCTTTAAGGGAAAAAATAAGATTGCAAAATATGGCGGAAGCCACGTATAGCTCAA
>NBLH01000281.1 GCA_002084525.1 Bacteroidetes bacterium 4572_117
AAGCAAAAGACGCAACATCCTTAATTTTAACTAAAATATTGGCTATTTATCATATTTTTTAGTATCTTTAGCTAAAATATTAACTGCAATGATAAATTATAGTATTTAAAAAACCCCTAGTGAACTATTAAAAGAAATTGCTTTAAAACATCGTCTTTTACGTAAGCATGCAAAAATGACGCAGACAGAATTGGCAGAACGCTCAGGCGTTTCTTTAGGAAGTCTCAAAAGGTTTGAAAGTACAGGTAAAATCTCACTTGAATCATTATTGAAATTATTAAATATACTTGGCAGCTTACATGAATTTGAAAATATTCTGAAAATAGGAGAAGACCTTAAAAGTGTTGAGAAGTTATTTAGTGATAAAACACGTTAGCCATGAAAAAAATTACTGTGGTTATAAATACGCTTCTATAATTTTTCATTGACAATTTAGTACTATTTATAAAAAACAAGCCCCAAACAACTATTGCTTGGGGCTTGTTAAATTATAGGGTTATATAACTTATACAGTTTTTCCTTGGTTAATTCTCATTTTATAGAAAGATCTATAAACAAAATATAAAGCAGCAGCTAAAAATGCAACACCTAAATAAGTAGATATTTCCCTAAATTCAGGTGCAATAGCAATTTCCATAGCAAGCAAACCAAATAAAGTGGTAAACTTAATAACCGGGTTTAAAGCTACCGATGATGTATCTTTATAAGGATCACCAACCGTATCACCAACAACAGCAGCATCGTGTAAAGGAGTTCCCTTTTCTTGCATATCAACTTCAACAACTTTTTTAGCATTATCCCAAGAACCGCCGGCATTTGCCATGAAAATAGCCTGATATAAACCAAAAAATGCAATAGAAAGTAAATATCCAATAAACATTGATATTGGCATCGATAATTTAATAATTTCCTTGTAAGTTTCAGGCTCTCCGGCATTAGCAACCATTTCAGAAGTTAATCCAACAGGAGATGACAAGAAAGCGAATGCAAGAGCAAAACTAAATATTGCGATAAAAATATTCCACATACCTTTTTGAGCATAAACAGTACATATTTTTACAACGGCACGCGATTTTTCCACGTCTGCCTTTTTAGGTGCGTTAGGGTCGAGGTTAATGTTATGTTTGATGTACTCAACCGCTTGTGCAGCACCTGTAGTAACGGCTTGTATAGAAGCTCCTGTAAACCAATAAACAACAGCACCACCCAATAAAAACCCCATTATGGTATAAGGGTTTAATAAATTCAAAATATCAACAGGGTCAATACCTAATGAATGTTGAATAACAAGAATTAGTGAGAAAATCATTGTAGTGGCTCCAACAACTGCAGTACCTATTAATACCGGTTTAGCCGTAGCTTTAAATGTATTACCTGCACCATCGTTTGCCTCAAGATAATATTTCGATTTTTCAAAATCGGGTTTAAAACCAAATTCTTTTTCAATTTCAACATCAATCCCTTCAGTCTCCTCAACTAAAGAAAGCTCATAAATTGACTGGGCATTATCGGTAACAGGGCCGTAGCTATCAACAGCAATTGTAACAGGGCCCATGCCCAACATACCAAAGGCAACTAAACCAAAAGCAAAAATTGAAGGGTAAATCATAAAACCATCAAGCCCGAAAGTACTTGCATAATAAGCAACAAACATAAGTAAAAAGAAAACCATTCCTTTCCAGAAAGCACTAAAGTTACCTGCAACTAAACCGGATAAAATATTTAAAGATGCCCCACCTTGTATTGAAGCTTCTACAACTTCTTTAACATGTGTTGATTTAGGGCTTGTAAAAAGCTTTGTAAACTCTGGAATAAGAGCAGCTCCAAGTGTACCTGCACTAATTATAACAGAAAGACTAATCCACAAGTTACTAGGTAAGTCTTTTATTAATAGATAACTTACAGCAAAAGTTACAGCAATTGATAAAATAGAAGTAATCCATACAAGAGATGTTAATGGCTTTTCAAAATCGAGTTCATCAACATTTTGATATTTGGCTTTAGTTACTGCACCATTAATCCAAAATGAAACGATAGAGGTAACAATCATTAAAATCCGCATAACAAATATCCATGTTAACAGTTCAACCTGATATTGAACATCGGTAACAGCCAAAAGAATAAAAGAAATTAATGCTACACCTGTAACACCATAGGTTTCAAAACCATCGGCAGTTGGCCCAACAGAATCACCGGCATTATCACCAACACAATCGGCAATTGTACCCGGGTTACGAGGGTCGTCTTCACCAATTTTGAAGATTACTTTCATTAGGTCAGAACCGATGTCTGCAATTTTTGTGAAAATACCTCCTGCAATTCTTAATACAGAAGCACCAAGAGACTCACCAATAGCAAAACCAATAAAACTTGCACCAGCATATTCGCCAGGTACAAATAAAAGGATAATAAGCATGGTTTTCTTTCAAGCGATGCAAAGGCCATCCTTGAGTTTGCTAGGGTATTCATTCTAATACCAAACCAAGCAACACTGTATGAACCAAGTATCCCAAGTACTGTCCACCCCAGGATCATAGCTACACCTCCAAAGCCAAAATTTGCTTCAGATAAATATCCAAAATAGAAAGCAACAGCAGTACCTATAAAAATAAACAGAATTGCCAGAAATTTTCCTTGCTGGATAAGGTAGGTTTTACCTGTTTCATAAATTACATGGGCAACATCCAGCATAGATTTATGCGCCCTAATTTTTTTAACTTTCATAAATTGGTATAAACCAAATAAAAATCCGAAGAAAGTTATCAGGAAACCCCAATATAAAATTGTTTCAGATTTGATGTCCACAGGGATAACCAAATCTGCTTCGCTCGCAAAAGTATGCAGAGGAACAACTAATAGCAAAAGCAAACTACTAATAAAGTATTTAAATTTCATAATTATAAATTGATTAGGTTTAAAAAACTTTACGAAAATAAAAAAAAATCTTGACATGCATCGCATTATTAAATAATTATGTAAAACCACGCAGATATTTCTATTGACTTACTGAAAAAATTTAAACCATTAAGGTATTTTGAGGATATTTGCCATATGGAAGTTACCCGTTTGTAATAGAATCAAAGGACGGTTATTATGAAAAACTCTGAAAACGGCTTTAGTACTCAACGAATTAATCTTGCTGTAAATTAATTATTAGAGGTTGGCCTTAAATAGTTAACTAAATAATTTTATCTTTGTTTCTTCGTTTTATCAAAATTAAATATCAATATAATAATGGATACTCAAACAGGCAAAAAACTACCGACTTATATAAAGAACTTTGGGAGTTTTATTTTTTCAAAACTATTTTTAACACATCTCTTCCTTGCTATTTTTGTAGGTCTTGTAATATTGTTTATAACATTTTCGTCTTTAAACTTTATTACGCATCATGGTGAGGGGCTTTCTGTTCCTGATTTTACAGGTATGAGCATCAAGCAAATGAAGGTTGAGGTAGAAAATAAAAACCTAAAATTTAAAATTATAGATTCAGTGTATAGTGCCCCTGGGAAAAAAGGGACAGTAATAGCCCAAATACCACCTGCCGGTTTTAAAGTGAAAGAAGGAAGGACTATTTTACTAACAATTAAAACTTTTAATCCTCAGCGAATATCTATGCCTGATTTTACAGGTGTTTCATTAATACAGGCAAAGGCAGATATTGAAACTTATGGATTAAAAATAGGTAAACTAAGATATATTCCTGACATTGCAACAAATAATGTATTAGAGCAAATGTATCGGGGAAAACCTATTAGCCCGGGTGAGCAAATTGAAAAAAATTCAATAATTGATTTGGTTCTGGGGCTTGGCAAGTCTAACAAAACAACTTTAGTACCTAATTTAATAGAGCTTACTTATGACGGGGCGATTCAGATTACGGCAGATAACTCTCTTAATATAGGTGTTTTGATTTATGACCAAACGGTTGAGACCAGCCAGGATAGCATAAACGCCATTATTTGGAAACAAAGCCCCGGAAGGAATACTCAAACAACTATTGGCTCGCCTATTGATATCTGGTTAACTTTAGATATGAATAAAGTGGGTGCTGAACAAAATTCTAATTAATTTACAATTTGCTAATGCAAGCTTATAAACAAACTATTTTATTATTTACTGCGATTGTTTGCTTTTATTGTGTTGATTATCAGTCTTATGCGCAAGAACTACTTGTTCCGCTAAATGAAAATTCGATACTGAAAAAAAACTTGGGGACTAAAAAGGCAAATAAAAAACTAAAGGCTGCCGAACTTGTCGAATTGCCTTTTTTTGATGATTTTGCCGATAGTTATTATTACCCAAAACAAAAATTATGGACAGATAGCTTTGCTTTTATTAATGATTCGTATCCTGATTTGCCACCTTCAATTGGTGCTGCTACCTTAGATGCAATTGATGAAAAAGGGGAGTTCTACCCAAGTGCAGGTTATGAAATGTCGTTTGTTGCAGATTATTTAAGTTCACAGCCGATTAACCTTAATTATCCGGGTAACCAAACTATTTATCTGAGTTTTTATTACCAGGCTCAGGGACTAGGTGATAACCCTGAAGAAAAAGATTCCCTTATTCTTGAGTTTTATGAGCCTGACGCAGAAACATGGAACACTGTTTGGAAAAAAGAGGGTACAACAAATCATTATTTTGAACAAGAAATTTTTCATATAAATGAAAGTAAATATTTAAAAGAAGGCTTTCGGTTCCGGTTTAAAAACCTAGCTAGCTTATCGGCAAACAACGTACCTAGCAGGGTGGGAAATGTTGACCATTGGCATATTGATTATATTTTGCTTGATAAAGACCGGAATAGTTCTGACCTGACACATCACGACATAGCTTTTGTTAAGCCAATCACCTCATTTTTAAATGATTATCAGTCAATGCCTTGGAAACATTTTTTGGTTAACCCGGCAAGTGAATTGAAATCGAATATTGAGGTAAGTTATAAAAATAACGATAATATTGACCGATTAGTAGAGCGTATTGATTTTGTTTTTATTGACAATACTTCAAATTTAATAAATGATACCCTGCATGGGGGCTCATCTGATATGATACCTGATTTAATTATAAATTATACTGCTCCGTACAGTTATCCTTTTGTAACAAATTTGAGATATATTTTAACAGGACTTTAAACGATGCAAGCAAAAAATATTTTTATCTTACCGTTTGGGATGATGATGGTACTGGGTTTCCAGGTGAAATAATTTATCAAAAAGAAGGGGTGCTACCCGAATATGAAGATGAGTTGAACAAATTTCATTCTTTTAGTATAGATAGCGTAATAGTATTAAATGGCAATTTTTATGTTGGTTGCGTACAAACCACCGAAGATATGTTAAATATAGGGTTTGACGTAAATACAAGGGTTAATGATAAAATATTTTATAACATTATAGGCGATTGGGTTAATTCAAAATTTGATGGCTCATTGATGATGCGCCCGGTTTTTGGCGACAAACTTCTTACTTCAACTACAAAACCTGAGGCTAATATTTCTGAAACGGAGGTTTATTTGTACCCTAATCCTGTAAAAACCACATTAAACATTAACATCAAAAGTAAAAAAACAAACAATAGCCTAAATATGTCGATTATAAATATTGAGGGCAAACTTATTTATAGTTCTTTAATTAATAATAGTAAAATTATTGATTTTACTGATTATAGTGAAGGTGTTTATTTTCTAAAATTTACTGATAAAAACAGTTCTTTTTCAGAAACAAAGAAAATAATAAAAGTAAACTGAGCACCAGTGCTTTTTATATGTAAACCCTGAGTAGTATAAGTAATTGATATTTTTTCAAATATCAAATTAGAATTATACAATTAATTTTTAACAGGTGCTTGATTTTAATTATAAATTGTTAATTACCAGTTACAAAAATAAACATGCAGGATACAGGAGAAAATCAACTATTTGAACATTTTAAATATATTGTAGATAAAGGTCAGTCGCCTTTACGTATAGATAAATATTTATTCAATAAAATTGAAAATATTTCGCGGCACAGGATACAAGAATCGGCAAAAACCAGAAATATTTTAGTAAACGAAAAAGCCGTAAAATCTAATTATAAAGTTAGGCCCGATGATGTTATCAGTATTGTTTTTGAATATCCACCTCGCGAAATTAAAATAGTAGCTGAAAATATACCCTTGGATATTGTTTACGAAGATGATGAATTATTGCTTGTAAATAAGCCTGCCGGTATGGTTGTACATCCAAGTTTTGGGCATTATTCAGGAACATTGCTTAATGCACTTGCATACCATTTACGCGACAACGAACTTTTTAAAAGCGATGAAGAACGCCCAGGGCTTATCCATAGGATAGATAAAAACACGTCGGGTATTTTGCTGGTGGCTAAAACAGAAAATGCAAAGGTAAATTTATCGAAACAATTTTTTGATAGGACTACCGAACGTAAATACATTGCCTTAGTATGGGGCAACTTTGATGAAAATGAAGGCACAATTACGGGCAATATTGGCCGTTGCCTGAAAAACAGGAAAGTAATGAGCGTTTTTCCTGAAGGTGATTTAGGCAAGCATGCAATTACGCATTATAAGGTTATAGAGAGGTATGGTTATGTTACGCAGATTGAATGTAAGCTGGAAACCGGGCGTACGCATCAAATTCGTGCCCACATGAAATACATAAGCCATCCGCTTTTTAACGACGAAGAATATGGTGGCGACAAAATATTAAAGGGTACGACTTTTACTAAATACAAACAGTTTGTACAAAATTGTTTTAGTGTATTGCCCAGGCAGGCGCTGCATGCAAAATCATTAGGGTTTACCCACCCTAAAACAGGTGAAAAAATGTTTTTCGACTCAGATTTGCCGCAAGATATGGCAGCTGCCTTTGAAAAATGGCACAATTATGTTCAAAGCAGGTAGCAATAGTTTATGTTTGGGGCAAATTGTTTTATTGCTAAACTGTTATATTATTGATTTAGAAATATTTTCTGTAAATTTTCGCATACCCTGATACATTTTATTACAGGTTAAACTTGCCATTTATTTTTACAGATTTATAGTTTTTGTGAACTCAAAATTTTATGCCCACACCTGTATACTAACTTTTTAGGTTCAAACATCTTAACTTATCGGAAACAGGATGGTCTTATTGTTTCTACTTTCGTTAAAACCATATTTTATAATTAGTTATTAGTATCTGGTTATTTGGCAATAACGCAATTATAGAATGACTAATGTCGCGCCGTGCAAAGTCCATTAAGGTGGGGATTTACTATTGGCGTATTAATATATGAGTCCGGTATAAAAACTAACAAAACATAAAGATTGTTAGAATTCAGACTTCGTTAGTTTATAAATTTATTTTTTTACACTATACTTTCGTCGGCTATAAATTGAGATAAATAATTTAATATTTGTATTATCTTTACACAATACAAATATGATAAATTATGCTACAAATCACATTTACTACTGAAGAAAGAAAGGAATTGCATTATCAACGATTTAAGCAT
>NBLH01000075.1 GCA_002084525.1 Bacteroidetes bacterium 4572_117
ATTCTAAAAAAATAAAATTACCAAATGGGAAATTATTACAATATGATGTTGCCAAAAATCCATTTAGTGTAAAAAAATAAATTTATAAACTAACGAAGTCTGAACTTAGGGGATAACTATAGTTACGTACTAAGAAAAGGCAGCTCATTGAATGTGTTGGATATCTCATATTTTAAAATGTAATTGCAGTAATCTTCTATCTCCTCTATTTCTTTTTTTTATTTCTTTTTTTTATATTTGCAATGTTCATCCATAATTATTTGTGCTTGTATAACAAAGTAGCTGAATTTAATTTAAGCTAAGCATAAAAATGGATATGTTGCCTTATTACCTTGTTGTTTGATTAAAACAATTTAGCAATTAACAATTTAACACTATAATTTCATGAAAGGAATGATACTTGCTGCTGGAAACGGCACACGTTTAAAACCCCTTACTTACGATATCCCAAAAGCTTTGGTTAAAATTCATGGCAGGCCACTTTTAGGAATTGTTATCGAAAAACTAAAAGATTGTGGTTTTACTGACTTAATTGTAAACGTGCATCATTTTGCAGATAAAGTAGTTGATTATCTAGAAAATAATGATTTTGGGCTTAACATTGAAATCTCTGATGAAAGGGATCAACTTTTGGGCACTGGTGGCGCAATATTGAAGGCAAAATCTTTTTTTGAGGGCGAAAAGGCATTTTTAGTCCATAATGTTGATATTTTATCAGATATAAACCTTTTGGAATTATTCAAGACACATTTAAAATCAAAAGCGCTTGCTACAATGGCAGTTAAAGAAAGGTTGACTGCAAGGCAATTACTTTTCGACTCAGAAGGTAACTTATGCCAATGGAAAAACACAGAAACAGGCGAAGCAAAAAACGTACGCGAACCATTTGGGGAATTAGATGCATTTGCTTTTAGTGGCATTCATGTTTTTGATACTACTTTTTTCGATTATATTACTGAAACAGGAAGGTTTTCTATAATAGAAGCTTATCTACGTTTGGCAGTCGATTTTGATATAAAGGCCTACATTCATAATTATTCAAAGTGGCATGATATGGGGAGATATCAACATGTTCAAGATTTTAATAAATACGGAAATATAAAAGGCCTTATTAAAACTAAATAATATTTAAATTAGGATTCCTCAAATATTTGTTTCGGTTTAATCAAATTGTTATTGGTTTTAGTCAACGAATACTTCAATATGCAAGTATTTATGTTACCTTGAGCTTATTAAATAATATCGTAATATATTTGATTGTATTATTGTTACTTTTTAGATAAACTTGTTTTATGGATACTTATTAATTAACTTTATCTGATAAAACAATTTAGTAGCAATTGTATGATATTATTTATGAGCATAGTTAAAAAAGCTGCTTAGTTGATAGATTTATAAATTTAATAACAATAATTAGTTTGTGTAATAGTTAGTTAATAAAACTTCATAGCGGCTGTAAGGATAAAAATTTAGATTTTGGATTGAGCTCATCTATATAAATATCAAATCTCTAACCTTTAATTAATATAAATATGAAAAAACTGACAGTATTGATTATTGTATCATTTTTATACCTTAATCTATTTGCCCAAAATACAGGATGTGTTTCCGGTGATTGTGAGAATGGATATGGTACATATAAATGGGAAAGTGGTGAAAAATATATTGGAAATTGGAAAGAAAATAAAAAAAATGGCTATGGTACGTATTATTACAAACCTAGTTCACAATATAAAAAGTATGCTGGATACTGGGATAATGATAACATGAACGGAACGGGCATTTTTGAATATCGTAGCGGTCAAACTTATAACGGCGATTTCATGGATAATTATTTTCATGGTCAGGGTACAATGACTTATACCGATGGTAGGACAGAAACAGGCGAGTGGGAAAAAGACATATATAAAGGAAAATCTTCATATAACGAAAGTGGCTGTATATCAGGAGATTGCGAAGAGGGCTATGGGACTTATGTATGGGGGCAAAGTACTAATTGGGCTGGCGATAAATATACCGGCGATTGGAAAAATGGCTCCCGTGATGGTTTTGGTACGTACTATTACAATAGCGGTGCAAAATATATAGGAGAATATAAGCAAAATAGTATACACGGCAAGGGTACGTACACATGGGTAAATGGTGACAAATATACCGGTGATTGGGCAAATGGCAAACGCAATGGAAATGGTACCTATTATTATGTTAGCGGTACAGTTGAAAAAGGCAGATGGGAAAACGATACTTTTAAAGGCGAAGATAATACTTATACGGGGTGTATTTCAGGTAATTGTGATAATGGCTATGGTACATACGCCTGGAAAAATGGTGAAAAATATGTAGGGAGCTGGCAAAATGGAAAAAGAAATGGAAAAGGGTCTAACTCTTATACTAACGGAGCTGAATACGAGGGAGATTGGCGCAATGATAAAAAACATGGGCACGGGACATATAAATACAAACCTGATTCAAAATATGAAAAATATACAGGTGATTGGGTAGATGGAAAATTAGAAGGATATGGGACTTTTTTATATAGAGATGGTCAAAAATATATTGGCGAATTAAATAATAATTTGTTTGAGGGGCAGGGAACTATGTACTATACTGATGGGCGTATTGAATCTGGCAAATGGGAAAATGATAAATATGTTGGCAAAATAAATTATAATAATGCAACAGGCTGTGTTAGTGGTGATTGTGAAACTGGCTATGGGGTGTATAAATGGAAAAGTGGAGAAAAGTATGAAGGTTACTGGGATAATGATAAACGCAATGGGGAAGGTACAAACTATTGGATAAGTGGAGAAAAATATTCAGGCGAATGGAAAGATGATGTGAGGCATGGTTCGGGTACAAACAGCTATAAAAGCTCTTCGATATACGATTACTATAAAGGTAATTATGTGATGGGGAAAATGAACGACCAGGGTACTTTAGTTTGGCGAAGCGGCCAGAAATATGTTGGTTCTTTTGATAATGGATACATGCATGGAGAGGGTTCTATGCATTACGCCGATGGAAGGGTTGAAGCTGGTATATGGGAAAAAGATAAATACGTTGGTAAATCAAAAAATAATTATGGTTGTATTTCAGGGAATTGCCAAGATGGTTATGGGACTTATACTTTTGAAAGTGGTTCTAAATATGTTGGAAATTTCAGCAATGGTAAATATGATGGGCAAGGTACTTTTTATTTTTCAAACAACGACAAATATATGGGTGACTATAAAGATAGTTATAGGCACGGAGAAGGAACTTATATTTGGAACAGTGGGGTAAAATATATTGGCGAATGGGAATATGATAATTATTCAGGCGAAGGGACAATGTATTACACTAATGGCACTTCAAAAACAGGTATCTGGAAAGATGATGAATATGTTGGTCCTATTAAAATTACTGGTATAAAACCAAAGGTTAACTGGTTGGCTCCAGAATATTATAATGCATCATCAAGTGAATCAGATTATAGGATAAAATTGTGCGTTGAATCATCAACTCCAATAAAAAACACCCAAATATATGTCAACAATATTGCGCAGTTAAATAATTCCAACAGGGGGTTCAATGTAGTAAGTTCATCTTGCGATTATACTGTTGAAAGAACAATTAAATTGCAAAATGGTGATAACCAACTTAAGGTTGTTATCGAAAATCAGTACGGTAAAACAACTTCAGAAATACGTACTGTTAAATACGAAGCCGCTTCAAGCGGCCAACAAAACAAGTTAGCATTAATTTTTGGTAATAGTGCTTATGCAAGCGCACCCTTGCGTAATCCGGTTAACGATGCCAATTCAATAGCCAAAAAGCTGAAAAACCTAGGTTTTGAGGTAATGCTATATACAAATGGTAGCCAGGCAGATATGAAGAGGGCTATTAGAAGTTTTGGCGAGAAATTGGCAGCAAACAAGGGTATCGGTCTGTTTTTTTATGCGGGGCATGGAATGCAGGTGAGTGGCGAAAATTACCTAATACCTGTTGATGCAAGAATTGAGAAAGAACAGGATGTTGAACTTGAGGCTGTAAATTTGAAAAGGATGCTTGGTGAAATGGATTATGCCGGCAATTCGATGAATATTATTGTACTTGATGCATGCAGGAATAATCCTTTTGCACGAAGTTTCAGATCAAGTGGGAGTAATGGTTTGGCTTCTACAAACGCACCATTTGGAACTTTTATAGCATATGCTACAGCACCCGGTTCGGTAGCGGCCGATGGTTCGGGAAACAATGGACTTTATACTCAGGAATTTCTTAAGGCATTGGATAAGAAAGGTTTAACCATTGAAAACGTATTTAAAGAAGTGAGGCGCAATGTTTATAAAATATCTACTGGCAAACAAGTACCATGGGATAATTCTTCTATTTTCAACGACTTTTATTTTAATAGATAATTGATTAAAAACAGGCTTTTATAGCTGCTGCTATATTTTTGCATAAATTTATGATAGGAACAATTGTAAACGTATCAACAGTAATTGTTGGCAGCGTAATAGGAATACTTTTGAAGTCGAAACTGCCTGAAAAACTAATAAAAACTGTTTTTCAGGCTTTGGGGCTTTTTACTATGGTTTTAGGATTTATTATGGCTTCTAATGCTGACGATTTTTTAATAATCGTGTTTAGTTTAGTTATTGGGGCAGTAATTGGTGAATTGCTTGATCTTGAAAAAGGGATTAATGGCTTAGCTGAAAAATTGAAAGGGAAAATTAAACTTAAAGATGAAAAATTTTCTGAAGGTTTATTAACTGCATTTCTTTTATTTTGTACAGGATCGATGACTATACTTGGTGCCTTTGATGAGGGAATGAAGGGAGATCCTAGCTTGTTGATAACCAAATCGGTAATGGATGGTTTTGCAGCTATGGCATTAGCTTCGGCTTTTGGCGTGGGTGTGGCATTTTCTGTAATTCCTTTAGTTATATACCAAGGTGGTTTAACCATATTTGCCGAGTATTTAGGCGGGCTTTTTACCGAATTGATGATTACTGAGCTAACAGCAGTTGGGGGGATTTTGTTAATCGGGCTTGGTATTAATATTCTGGAAATAAAAAAAATAAAAATTTTCAATATGCTTCCTGCATTAGTACTAATCGTATTTTTCACATGGTTTAAATCAGTAATACTCTAAAACTTTCGGTTTGGGTATTGCTTTAGGAATAAAACATCATTATTGATATAAATTTCATCACAAATAGGAGGATTTATATGAAAAATATTATCTTTGTGTGAGACACTAAAAAAAAGAAACATGCAAAACAAATTAGACCCGGAATATATAATGAATATTCTGAAAAAATGTATTAGTTTGAAGAATAATCGATCGATTACTGAAAGTAAAGTTGTTTTGAATCTCTATATGGATTTCCTAAAATTGAGGATTGTCCCAAAAAAAGATAGTGCAAGAGAGGTTTTTACATCATTTGTTGATAGACCATTAAGTGCCAAATTACATGGGAAACTCGAAACCTGGATTGAAGTTGGATTAGATGCTAACCCTGATAATAAAGAAGAACTCTTAAAAAAAATTGATTTGGTTGAAGATTTTAATCAAACCAATATTGATATAGAAAAAGATAAAAAGCAGGCTGAAATAATTAAGAACGAAACAAAAAGTGTGCAAACCTTAGTTGAAGAAACTGTAGTAGATGAAATACCTGAGGATAATGGCACTAGTGAATTGTTTGGTGATGACGAAATTCCTGGTGGAATAGTCCGTGAATTGACAGATCCGATTATTGTACCATGGGATTTTTCCGAGGTAGCTGATTATGCTCTTCAGCATGCGTTGTTGTATGCTCCAATACTTGGCGGGCAGATTTATTTATTGAACATTGCAAAAAAAGAAAAAAAAATAGGCTCCATAACAGCTAAGCTCGAAAAAATTGCTGATAAAACTTTTAATAAACATGGTATCAGACCAGAGGTATTGGTGAAAACAGGAAATATTTTTAGTACAATTTCTGAAATTGCAAATAATAATTTGGCAAAAATGGTTATCATGGGTACACATGGTATCAAAGGCATGCAAAAATTAACGGGTAGTTGGGCATTAAAAGTAATTGCAGGAACAAATACACCATTTGTAGTTGTTCAGGAACCACCGGCAAACCGAGAAATAAAAAATATTATATTCCCGGTTAATCATTCAAAAGAAAATAAACAAAAGCTTAAGCAAGCAAGGTTGCTGGCAAAACATTACGAATTGAATTTTATATTGGTTATAGCAAAGGATGTTTCAAATGTTCAGTTTAAACGTAGTCTAAAAACAAACTTAAATTATATAAAAAGCTTTTTTAGGCAGCATAATGTAATGCATGAAGTAAAAATTATTGAGGGAACTGATAACTCAGCAGAGGCAACCCTTCAATATATGGCTAATAATCGTGCAGACCTGGTTATGGTACTTACTACAAAAAATATTAATATCCAAGATTATGTATTAGGTGCTGACGAACAAAAAATAATAGCAAACCCTCAGAAAATCCCGGTAATGGTTATTAATCCCAAAAAAGTTATTTTTTCCTCTTATGGTGGTTTTGGAGGAAGTCAATAGAAAAGTGGGGCCGTACTTATAGTTTTACTTTTTATCCTTTTTTTTGGCTAGATTTTAAATGGGGATATTTTAATCTGTGTACTAGAATATTGCAGTAAAATTCACAACTCCTGACGTATAAGCATTTTGTCAATACGTTATGGGTTTTGCTCGTAAAATAGAGTTGTCGTAAAAAGTCATTGAAAATAGCGTATAACAACCTAATGACCAGTAACTAATATACTAATGAATATAAGCTTCGAATTTTGAATTTTTAGAGAACACCTTTACTGTTTTAAATATCTCTTTATAATCATCCTAATCGGCATTTTACTTTTTTAACTCATCACGAAAAAAAGTTATTTCAACAATATAAATCGTTATTCTGTCAATTAATGTTGTGAAATTTTATAGTTTACTTGATTAAATAACAAATTTGCCCTAATTTTAGTAAAACATTTGATAACATTTTTTATAATTAATTTGCAATTTATGTAAAGAAAATAAACTTCAAAGTGATTTGAATTTTTAGCGTTAAACCATTGAACCATTAATAAATAAGCATATGGAACAAGCATGCTTAAAGGAATCATTAAACATTCAAGGTAATGATTATTTTACATCATGCGGTAACATGTGGCTAATGAAAACATTTAAAAATAAACACATGAAACAAGCATGATTAAAAGAATCATTAAACATTCAAGGTAATGATTATTTTACATCATGCGGTAACATGTGGCTAATGAAAACATTTAAAAATAAACACATGAAACATTCATTGCTAAGGCTTTGCCACCTAAGGAAATGACTATTATGAATGTTACATGTGGCAAAAAAAAACAATTAAAAATAGACACATGAAAACTACTTACTTTGTAATTGCAACAGTGATAACGGTACTGATGAGTTCAAGCTTTATATGTAGTTCTGTATCACAGTCGGGTAAAATGGGTGATGAGTTTTATAATTACCTTAAGAATAATGACTACAATTCTATTGTTGCTATGTTAGATACTGAAGCATTGGTAGAATATTCGAAAGAAGAATGGATTGAGTTATTTGCTTCAAGGAATAAATTTTTTGGTGAGTTGAAATCATACAAAAACATTGGATTTCATACAAATTCTTCAAAGGGTATGGAAATAACAAAATTAAGTTACGAAGTTAATAACCCAAATGGATTGGTTTATGAGGAAATTGAGTTTGTTAAACGAGGGGATGACTATAAAATCCTTGTTTATCGTTTTGCAACAGACCTTGCTGCGTTAAAGGGCAACTAAACTGCCGGCGAATGCATAAAAAAAAGGGGTTATTATTTTAATAATCCCTTTTTTGGATTTAAACACAGTATTCAATCATCCTGACTTATCGTAAACTGCACTGTCTTAAATTGACCATTTTTCTTATTTTAAATTTATGGTCATTAGTATATTAGTCATTAGATTGTTATGCGCTACTTTCAATGACTAATTTCTAATTACTTACGACAACTCTATTTTACGAACAAAACCTATAACGTATTGATAATCTGTTTATAAGTACCCAAACAAAATTAATCGTATATTTACTTTTACGCAACTTGCATATTGTAAGATATTTGCACCAGTGCGTGAGCAAATGTTAAAGAATTATATCAATGTTATCTTCATCTGTTATTTTTTCGCAGTAAAGGCATTTTAGAGCAACGTCTTTTTTTGATATTACTTTAAATTTAGGTATAACGTTTTCGTGGTTGGTTATGCATTTGGGATTAACACATTTCGAAATCCCGGTAATTTTATCAGGTACTTCAACTTGCTTTTTTTCAACAACATGATATTCTTTTATAATATTTAAGCTTGCCTCAGGGGCCACCAGGATAAGCCTGTTTATCTCATTATCCATAAAAAACTTGTCGCTAAGCTTTATAATTGCCTTCTTCCCTTGTTTTTTGCTATCAAGGTTTGTCCCAAAAGTAACCTGTTTATCCATTTTTACAAGCCCTAGGATTTTTATAACTTTAAACAAATTTTTTGCCGGGATATGATCGATAACAGTGCCGTTTCTAATAGCGCTAACCTGTAATTTTTGTTCGTCTTTCATGTGTCTATTTTTAAATTGTTTTCTTTTTTTTGATTTTAGATTACTATGAGCTTAGTCCAAAAAGCCGCTTAGCGGATTATTTTGCAAAAAGCATAAAAGATATTATGTTGTGTATCAGCTCATTAATGAAATTGCTTGGCGGCTCTATAGGCTAATTTTTAGTTTTTAGGCCGGACTCTATTATATTAATCCTAAAGTACTTGCTATTATTGCTTGTCGTGTAAAAACACCGTTTAACGCTTGTGTAAAATAATAGGCTTTAGTATTAGTGTCAACATCTTCACTAATTTCATTAACCCTTGGTAATGGGTGTAGGATCCTTAAGTTTTCTTTAGTGTTTTCGAGCATTGCATTATTTAAAACGTATGCATTTTTTGTTTTTTCATACTCCATTGGGTCTGAGAATCTTTCGCGCTGAACACGGGTCATATAAATAATGTCTGCTTTTGAAATAATATCTGTAAACTCAGTATGTTCATAATATTTTATCCCCAAATTATCTAAAAACAGTTTGTGCTCAGCAGGTATCCTTAATTTAGGGTGTGATATAAAATTAAACACGGGATTAAAATTAGACATAGCCATTAACAAAGAGTGTACAGTCCTCCCATATTTAAGGTCGCCAACTAAAAAAATGTTCAAATCTTCAAGTTTCCCTTGGGTTTTTTTTATTGAATATAAATCGAGTAATGTTTGTGTTGGGTGTTGGTTTGCGCCATCCCCGGCGTTAATAATGGGAACATCTGACACCTCACTTGCATATTTTGCGCTTCCTTCTAAAGGGTGGCGCATAACAATAAGATCGCTGTAATTACTTACGGTTTTTATTGTGTCTTTTAACGATTCACCTTTTGAAACACTTGAACTTCCGGCATCAGTAAAGCCAATTATGCTCCCACCAAGTTTATTTACCGCACTTTCAAAACTTAAACGTGTTCTTGTTGATGGTTCAAAAAACAAGGAAGCGATTACTTTACCGTCTAGGATTTTTTGGTTTGGGTTTTTTTCAAAATATTCTGCCAATTCCAGGATTTTTAAAATGTTGTTTTTCCCGTAATCTTCAATTGAGACCAAACTTTTGTTCTTCATTTTTTTGAATTTAATTGTTTAATATAAGTTATTTTGCATAAAAAAGGCAAAGCTTATATTGCTTTGCCTTTCTGTTATCTTTTTATAGATTGTCCATTAGTAACTGATATAGTTTTAATGTTGCAAATATATCATTTTTATTTACAATTTCATAAGGCGAATGGATATTGCTTATCGGGCTGCCAACAAAACACCAATCAACAGGGTAGGGGCTTTTTTGAACCGATTCGCCATCGCTGCTGCCTACGTCTTCAACTTCCAATTGATGCTTTATGTTATTGTCTTTGGCAATTTTTTGTATTTTATCTACAAATACTTTTCTTGGTATAAATGAATCGCGCAGTGAAATAACAGTACCGTTGTTATGCTTAACGCCTTCGCTTGTGTAGGTTGTGTCGGCAATTATTATTTGTTGTATTTTGTATTTCTCATACAAGTATTTTGTAATAAATTCAACACTGCCGCCCCCGTGTTCTTCCCAACAGGAAAATACAATAATCCCATTTTTGAGTGTTTCAGCCAGTTTTAATAAAGTCCATACACCCAGTCTGTTATCAAGGTATGGAGATTGAATGGTGTTTTCTGTTAATTTAAAATCGGGTTTAAAAGTTAAACTTGTACCCGCATTAATCAGGCGTTTATAAATATATGACAAATGATATTCTTCGTTGTTTTTATGCAATAAACAATCGATATTGCTTATAGTATCGCTACCTTGAAGTTTATAACCTGTTTCACTAACAGGGCTGCCAATTGGTATTAATTCTTTATTGTACGATGGAGAGTGAATGCTACATAAAGTTTTCAGGATATTCATGATTTTAAATTTTAAATTTTACGAAGGAATAAAATGCAATGATTTTATAATTTTCAATTTATTATAAACTTGTTCAAAACTACCCAACCTAATACTTATCTCCATTTTGCAGTTTTCAAGAAATTCCTGCTTTTCTATTTTTACACCGGGTATTTTAATGGTTCTCATTACCTCGTTAATTGCAGGGTAATCATATTTAAAAGAAATTTTTTTGCTGATGGTTTTAGTTATAATTTTTGAGTTTTTTATGGCATCGGCTGCCGCTGTTTTATATGCATTTATTAATCCTGGGATACCCAATTTTGTCCCACCAAAGTATCTGATTACCACAATTAATATGTTTGTAAGCCCATATGATTTAATTTGTCCTAAAATTGGAGGCCCCGAAGAGTTTGCCGGTTCGCCATCGTCGCTTGAACGGTAAAAAATTTGGTGGGTGCCTATTTGAAAAGCATATACATGATGCCTAGCATCGTGATATTTTTTTCGCAGAAAAGCTCTGTGTTCTTGCATTACCCCCTCATTTTCAACATGATATGCAAAGGCTAAAAACTTGCTGCCTCTGTCTTTGAAATATCCTTCAGAGCTTTTTCCAATTGTTTTATATGTATCTTTAGTTTGCAATTTAACGATTTAACATGTCAGGTTTAAGATTAATTTCCCATACTTCGGCTATTTTTTTAATCCAGTTTTTTTCATTCTTAATAAACCTTTTATCTGCTAAAGCTATTGTTTTCAGGTCTATAATGCTTTCTTCCTTTTTAGCTTTATTAAACCACTTATATTCATTAATTTTAGTAGCAATATCAAAAACTTCATTTTCAAAATCTTCCTGATACATTTTTCCTTTGTACCAGTCCATCACTTCATCCATTATCTTGGCAAATTCTCTCTTGGTTATTTTAATGCCCGTCCATTTTTCAACCATTTTCCATACGGTAAGTTGTTCTTCCCGTGTATATTTACCATCAGTTTTATGAGCAAAGGCTAGATATAAAAAACCAAAGTAATGTGTTGGTGTTATATTTATTAAGTTCATATTTATAATTTATTTCACAAAAATAAGCTATTTTATTTTATATTTGTCAAACAATGTAAAATATGCAAAAAATTCCTAAATATAAAGGTTTACGTATTTATTTGGTCGCATTTATTTTGTATTACATGCTTATCTCACCAATGTCAAGTATGAAACCTAAAAAAAACCGGCTTGAGCTGGAAACACTTTTTTTAAAGTTATTGATAGCTGTTTTTGTGATGGGTTTTCTTTATTCGTTGCCTTTTAAAATATATTTTCGTAGAAAAAGAAAAAATAAACCAATACCTGTGTTTATTCAGAAGTTTTGTAAAAAAACATTGATATACTCCCCTTTAATTCATTCCGGAATTGCATCTATTGTGTTTATTATCAATGGATTGTATATGGTAGAAAAACTTTTCGTTACTGATGCTTTTCAAAGTGGATTAAAAAGGGAGATTTATTTACAATATTGGCTTGTGTTTTTACTTGCCGGTTTGCTAACAGTTACATTTATTTATTATTGGCAAAAACATAGGGTGCAAATAAAGTATCTGCAATTTATTTATACAAATGAAGAACTCCGAAAAAGCGTTTATAGGTTTAAAGCTGGCAAAATAAAGTACCGTTTGCTTATTTCGAGTACCTTAACTACATTGTTACCATTGATTATTGTTGTTGTATATATGTTGTTAAGTATAACATCATTAAAAGAGCTAAATATTTATGCACCTTCGCAAACAGAACTAACACTTATTTTTGGTGGGTATTATAGATTATTCAATGATCCCGTTACCTTAACTGAACTATTGGATAAGTATAACTTATATTATTTTAATGTACCTGATACCATCCTTATGTTTATTGGAATTGGGATGGGGATATTTGTATCTATTATTTATCTGTTGTTTTTTGTTTACTGGACAAATTCATCGTTACTAAAACCAATAGCTGAATTGTTAAAAAATATGCAAAAAACAACAGGTGGCAAGCTTAATAATTACAGTATTGTAAGGACTAACGACGAAATTGGGGATTTAGCTGAGAATTACAATGTAATGACCTCTAAGTTAGGTGATTACATCTCGGATATTGCAAAAATGAATGCTGAATTAGAAGTTAAGGTTAAGGAAAGGACCGCTGAAATAGAAGCACAAAAAGAAGAAATAGAAGCTCAACGCGATGAGGTTGAAAGCCAGAGGGACGAAATAGAACAGCAAAGAGATTATGTGATTAACCAAAGGGATTTAATTTCAACGCAAAACAAAGCAATAACAGATAGCATTGAATATGCAGGCAATATACAAAGGGCCTTACTTCCACCAGACGATGTACTTAGGCAGTGTTTGGGGGGGCATTTTATATTTTATAAACCAAAGGATATAGTAAGCGGTGATTTTTATTGGATCCATAAAAAAGAAAACCAAGGGTACCAGAAACAAGTATTTATTGTTGCTGCTGATTGTACAGGGCACGGGGTCCCAGGTGCCTTCCTTAGTATGTTGGGGACTGCCTTTCTCAACGAAATTGTTATAAATGAAGAAGAGTACAGGCCTGCCAAAATATTAGATAAACTGAAAACAAATGTAATAAAATCGTTGCATCAAACTGGTGAAATAGGAAAATCGAGGGATGGGATAGATATTGCATTATGTTATATCGATTTTGAAAACCTTAAGCTAGAATATGCCGGGGCTTATAACCCTGTTTATATTGTAAGGAAAATTACTAATGATGATGTGCCTGATATTGAGCAATATAAGAATAGTAGATTTTATAAAATAGAACAAAAAAACGGATGTGTATTAATTGAAATTAAAGCAGATAAAATTCCAATTGGTGTTTCACCAAAACAGGGGGCATCATTTATACAGAAAGAATTTAATTTAGAGGAAGGAGATTTTGTTTACATGTTTTCAGATGGTTATGTTGATCAGTTTGGGGGCACAAAACGGCTGAAATTTCTTTACAGTAGGTTTAAAGAAACATTAATTTCTGTAAATAATTTATCGATACAACAACAATTGGCTGAAATTGAAAAAATACATAATAAATGGAAAGGTGATGAAAAACAAATTGACGATATTTTGTTAATAGGGATTCAAATTTAATTAATAAAAGTTTAGATGTTTAAGAGCTTAGTTACATGCAATATGGTTTTAAATGGTTTGCAAAAGAAAATTATTGCTTTTTTAGCCATTTTAGTCGTGGGCGTTAATGTTTTTAGCCAGATTAATGAACGGTTTGAACACTTAACACGTATTGATGGCCTATCACATGACAATGTGTATTCTATATTACAAGATAAATATGGGTTTATTTGGTTTGGTACACAAGATGGGCTTAATAAATATGACGGCTATTCTTTTGAGCACTTTTATCATGAGTCCGCAAATGTTAACTCATTGATATCCAGTAATTTCGGTAAGATCTTTGAAGATAGTAAAGGAAACTTGTGGTTGGGTACTTATATTAGTGGTTTGGATTGTTATAATCCTATTAAAAGAAAATTTAAACACTTTGTTTATGACGAAAATGATTCTTCTTCGTTGAGCAGCAATAGAATAAGGTGTATAGGAGAGGATGTGGATGGTTTTATATGGGTGGGCACCGCCGGGGGGGGGCTAAATAAGCTAGACCCTATAACAGGTGAATCAGTTAGGTTTGTGAACCGCCGCTACGATTGGAACTCTGTTTCGGACAATGATATAAACACACTAGTGTTTGATAGCAACAACAAGCTATGGATAGGAACTGACGTTGGGCTTGATCTTTTTGATATAAAAAATAATTTATTCACTCATTATGAACTAGGTAAAGAAAGTTTTGATGATAATAAACAATTATCTGTTAGGCATGTAATTATTGATAAATTAGGTATTTTATGGATTGGTACATCTGACGGGTTATTTGTACTTGATCCTGAAATAAATGAAATAAGGGAATACAGCCATGATTTAGCTGATGCTTCAAGCTTAAGCAATGGCATGGTTAATACCCTTTTAGAAGATTCTGAAGGGACAATATGGGTAGGGACAGAAAATGGCTTAAATAAATATGACAAACAAAAAAACACATTTGTCAGGCATACATATAATGCTTTAAATCCATATAGTATCAGCAGTAACAGGATTTGGTCTTTATATGAAGATAAATCTAATATATTGTGGGTTGGGACTAAAGGCGGTGGGATAAATAAATTAGATTTAAAAAGGAAAAAATTTAATAATCAGGTATATAACGCTGGATTGGAAACTGGTATCCCATATCCAAGTATTTCTGCCATTACTGGTGATACAATTGGCAATTTATGGGTGGGTACAGATGGTGGCGGGCTATATGCTTATATCCCAAAACAAAATAAGTATCATTATTTCAGGACTAAACCTTATGCAAAAAATACTATCAGCGACGATGAGATATGGTCTATATGTACCGATTCTCAAAATAGGGTTTGGGTTGGTACCCATAGCGGTGGTTTAAACAAAATTGAAAATGTTAATGGGGAGTATTTAATAACCAGATACCTGCACAAACCTGAAGATTCTGCCAGTATCAGCAATAACCAAATTAATGCAACTTTTCAGGATAAAGATCTCAATATATGGGTTGCTACAAGAAACGGTTTAAATAAATTAATTGAAAATAACAATGCAGGCAAAGCTTTTTTTAAGAAATACCTAAACAATTATTCTAACCCCAACACCTTAAGTGACAATTATATAACTTCAGTATATCAAGATTATCTGGGGTTTATTTGGGTTGGTACATACTCTGAGGGATTAAATGTTATTGATGAGAATAATAATATTATTACAAGATTTAAAAATGTGCAGGGGGATTTAAACTCATTGTCGGGAAATAGCATAAATACAATATTTGAAGATCATCAGGGTGTTTTATGGGTAGGGACAAACGATGGTTTAAATAAACTGGATAGGACAGATATGACATTTAAAAGGTATTCAAGAAATAATGGGCTACCCAGTAATGAAATAATGAGCATTTTAGAAGATAATTCCGGATATTTATGGATTGCCACCTCAAGCGGGCTTTCAAAATTTGATGCATTTGATGAAAAATTTATTAATTTCGATATATCGGATGGTTTAATAAACGATGGCTTTAACTGGAATGCCGCCTATAAAGACAAAGAAGGTGAAATTTATTTTGGTACCAATAGTGGTATGGTATCTTTTTTCCCAAAAGAAATAGTACTTAATACGTATTTGCCACCTGTAGTAATTACATCTGTTAAAATATTAAATAATCAAATTTGGGTCGAAAAAGTTAATTTTGTTTCGGTTGAGCAAGATTTTGAACAAACATTGGAATTAGATTATAACAACAATATTTTTACTATTGAATTTGCTGCATTTGACTATACAAACCCTGATGAAAATAATTTTGAATATAAAATTGAAGGACTTGATGACAATTGGGTTTATTATGGGAATAAGCGGTCAATAACCGTAACCAACCTTGAACCGGGCAACTATGTTTTTAGGGTTAGGGCTATCAGTAGCGATAAACAATTAAATGAAAATGGGGTAGCTATAAAAATAAAAGTGAAACCCCCATTTTGGCGTTCCAAAAGTTTTATCTTTATCCTAGTATTGCTAGCTGTCCTTGCTGTTATTTCAATATATAGTTTTTTATTAAAATTGAAAACAAATAAAATGCTTGAAGAAAAAAACAAGCAGTTAAAAGAGGCTAATAATCAGCTCGTTATCACACAGCAAGACCTTAAGGCCTTAAACAATACAAAAGATAAGTTTTTTTCAATAATTGCACATGATTTAAGGAACCCCTTTACCCCATTGCTTGCATTAACCGAATTATTACACGATGATTATGACTCTTTTGACGAAAAAGAACGGCGTGAGTTCATTAAGGATATTAGGGACGGGGCACAACGTTTGTATGACCTTTTAGAAAACCTGTTGCAGTGGTCATTATCGCAAACAAGGCAAATTAAATTTAGTATGTCCAAAATTGAAATGAAAGAACTAATCAACAAAAATATTGAACTTCTAAAAATAAATACCGATAAGAAAAAAATTGAAATTAATAGTGAGGTAAGGGATACTATATACGTACAAGCAGATGTAAATATGATGAATAGTATTGTTCGGAACCTGATAAATAATGCAATTAAATTTTCGGAAAAAAGCACAAAGATTACAATTGGTAGTAAAGATATTGGTTCAGAATATTGTTTTTCAATAAAGGATGAAGGTATAGGGATAAAACCTGAGTATATTGACCATATATTTGACGCCGGTTTTTCAAAAACAAAGATTAACAAATCAAAAGAAAAAGGATCTGGATTGGGTTTGATACTTTGTAAAGAATTTGTTGAGAAAAACAATGGTAAAATATGGGTAGAAAGCAAACAGGGATTAGGCAGCACATTTTATTTTTCTGTGCAGAAAGCAGAATAAAAAATATTTTTGGTAATTCAATTGTTTTGCAAAATTTGATTAATTATATTTGTACTGAAAAAAATTATTGTACGCAGGCATAAAAACTTTATGTTTTTTTTGTCATTGGGTTGATAATCAGCAATATATGCTTGCGTGGGTGGTAGTTTTTGATATTTGTTTTGTTTACTTGAAATATATATATTTGTAACAAAATAAAGCTTTTGTTTTAAGTAAAGGTGTAAATAAACAAACATAACATAAGCAAAAGTGAAATTATAATTTATAACGAGTTTTATCTTGAACAACTATGGAAATTCTTAAATACAAAGAATCTGGTTTAAACCCGGGCGTAACATTAGATATTGAAAATGGGAAATTTTCGTTGTCAGGGAAATCGTGCCCTGAAAATGTTGTTGAGTTCTATAAACCAATTATGGAATGGCTTGAAGAATACCAAACAAAACCTTTAGATAAAACAGTATTTGAATTTGATTTAGAATATTACAATACAGCATCATCAAAAATATTATTTATAATTATGCAAAAGCTTGAAGCCATTAAAGAAAGTGGCAAAGATGTGCTAGTAAAGTGGTATTTCCCTGATGATGACGAAGCCCTTGAAGAAGCAGGAGAGGAATATGACGATTTAATAGAGGTAGATTTTGAGTTGATTCCAACCAAAAGTACTGATTAAGATATAAAGTCCAAGGCTCGCAATGATTTGGATTTTACAGTATTGGTTTTGATTTTCAAGGTTTTTTTACCGTAGGTTTTATGTTACGCTTAAATTGTTTTTATATAAAAGTATCCTTGATTAATGAATTTGCAGGATAAGTACTTGGTTGACAGGAAGTATAAGGGTTTTATAATAAGTACGCAGAGACATAAACGCCATTTTTATCATGATGCAAATTTTATATTACTCCACTATCTCTATTACTTTATCGCGAGCGAATGTCTTATGTTCATTATGCTGGACATAGCCTAGTTGATTTGTTACTAGCCGGGTTTTACCTATTTTTACTTCGGGCATATTCCTGTGGCTGTGTCCATATATCCAGGCTTGGGCATTGGTTTTTTCAACAAAACCTGATAATTCGGTACAAAAGGCAGAGTTCAGCTTTGAGCCTAAAAATTCGATTGCATTGCACTGGTTAGATGGAAGGTGATGTGTTACAATAACTTTAGTTTCCGATTTTAGCCTTTCTGTTTCGGTCCTTAAAAACGCAAGCGATTCTTTATGTAACTTGTTAAATGTACCCACATCAAGTTTTTGCTTACCCGATACAATACACTCAAAATCAGATATATTGTCCTGTATATAATTTGCATAACGTTTTTCGACTTTAGACCATAATGTGCTGAATATCAAAAATATACCATTAATTTTAATGCTTGTGTTATTTAACAGGAAAACATTTTTTCGTATTGCGACAGGTGTTGATAGCTGATATTTGTCCATATCTATACCGCAATAATATTCATGGTTGCCGGGTATCCAAAAAGTTTGTTCCCAGTTATCGGAAACATAATCGAAAAATTTGTTTTCAAAAAAATCGCTGCGTAAATAGGTAATATCGCCGGCAAGCACAAGGGTATCGGCCACGGGTATTAGTGGTGATTGTTGCAAAAATTGCGAGTTCTCCCCAAATTCTAAATGCAGGTCCGAACAGTATTGTATTTTCATGGGTTTACATTTTGTGGTTTGTCCATATTTTAAAAATAAAAATGTTACGGTATTTCATAACTTGAACAGTAATTACAGAACTGCATAAACTCAAACACCTATGTTTTTTCCCCGTCTTGTTCTTCAGCAACTAATAAATAAAGGCCACTTCTATTAATTACTTTTTTGCTTTAGCCCTCAACGAATATTGCTGTAAATTAATTATTAGAGGTGGCCTATAGGTATTCCAAAAAATATTCCGCAAGATATAAAATTTTTAGGTTAATGTGCTTATTGGGTTTAAACGGAACCGATTGACGAATAATATATAGCAATTGTTCCATTTAGGGAATTTTGTATTCTTGAGCTTTAGGTAGTAACAGCAATTCCATATCTGTAACCATATTTATAATACCGAAACGCGTTTTGCCTACTTCTAAGGCAATTTCAATAAGGTTTTCTAAGAATATGGATAAGATTAGTAATTTAAATTGCAAACTTATAATATGCATAAAATCAGCATTATAACGCAAACGCATTTAGTTGAAAAGAATATTTTAATACTTTCTTTATGTAATTTTTATCTAAAATTCAATAAAAAACTTTTTTTTCAATTAAATTGCGGACTTTTTGCTTCTATAAACTATGCTTGCTGTTTGCAGATTTATAATTTTAGATAATAATGAATATATTCGGATTTTTAAAAGACTTTTTTATAATGCTTGGTTTTTCAGATATTAATGCTGAAACCTATAAAAGCATAACACTTTTTACCTTAGTTATACTATTTGCTTTATTTGTTAATTTTTTGGTTAAAAAATTTGTCATAAGGCTTATTTACAGGATAGCAAAAAAAACAGCTGTTAATTACGACGACATTATCCTTAGCAAAAAGGTGATTTTATATATAACCCACCTAATCCCTGCCGCAATCATCCACTTGTTAATGTATCTTGTGTTCGACAGTAAAGTGGACTATCCTTTTGATTATCTGTATATTCTAAGTTTAATCGATAATATAATTGCTTTATATATCTATGTAATTATATGGATGGTGCTTTTTTCACTGGTTGATGCATCTCATGAAATATTCAAAGAATCGGCAATAGCTAAAAGGGTTGATATTAAGGGTTTTTTACAATTAATTAAGGTTGTTATCTCAATATTTTTAACAATCCTTATTGTTTCGGTAATTGTTGATAAAGAACCGGGGGCAATATTGGCTGCATTTGGTGCGGTTGCGGTAGCATTAATTTTTGTTTTTAAAGATACCCTGCTTGGTTTTATGGCTGGTATTCAAATTGCTGCAAACAAAATGTTAAAACCGGGCGACTGGATTTCGATGCCGGACATGAAAACAGACGGAACTGTACTTGAAATAGGCCTTACCACATGCAAAATACAGAATTGGGATAAAACTATTAGTACCATACCTACCTACGCTTTGGTTTCAAAACCATTTGCTAATTGGAAAGGGATGGATGAATCAGGCGGGAGGAGGATAAAAAGATCAATTTTTATTGATGTTAATTCAATAAAGTTTTGTAATGAAAAAATGATTGATAGTTTCAAAAATTTCCATTTATTAAAAGACTATATCGAAGCCAAGGAAACAGAAATTAATAAATATAATACTGAAAATGGCTTAAAATCTGATAATATTGTAAATTCACGCCGATTAACAAACATTGGTACATTCAGAAAATATATTGAGCATTACCTGAAAGAGCACCCCAAATTAAACAAAAACCTTACTATTTTAGTCAGGCAATTACAAGTTTCGCCAAATGGTTTGCCGCTTGAAATTTATGTTTTTTCTTCAGATCAACGCTGGGTATTTTACGAAGGGATACAATCAGATATTTTTGACCATATTTTTGCAATAATCCATGAATTTGAGCTTAAACTATATCAAAACCCAACGGGTGATGATTTTCACAGAGCATTTTTAAATATAAAATCGTAAACCTAAGTTGCACGGCAAATTAATTTGTATTTAGTAGATAATACTATTTTTACTTATAATTTTTATTTTAAAAACACGTAAATATTGCCGTAATACTTATTAATAATAATTTAAAATGAACTTCAAAAAATTTAATTTTTTCCAATTTCTTGGATGGTTTGGCAACATTATTTTAAGTATCGGGGTAATCCCACAGGTATATCAAACTTGGATAACCCACGATGTTAGTAGCTTCAACTGGTCGTTTTTGTTAATGTGGTCCTTTGGTGTGCTTTTCACTTTTTTTTATATTTTGCACGACAACCAAAAAGCCCAAAAATATCAATGGCCTTTGTTGCTTAATTATTTTGTTAATATCGTAGCTACTTTTTATCTTGTATTTGCCAAATTTATGTATAGTTAAAACTCTTTTACATTTATAGCAAACTATTAAAGAGTCCAGTCTAAAAAGCCTTAATACGATATTTTCAGCAACTTATTACCCCAACCCTAAAGGGCGAAGTCGCTGAAAATCAGGACGCCCTTTAGGGTTAGGACAGGTATTAGGTTTACGAAAGATGATTTTGATAAACAGCGATTTGAGGAATTGCGTGAATTAAGCGTTAAAATTATGGCACAGCTTACAGATGCCAAACTTGAAAAAATCCGTGGTTTATTTACTGACGAAACAGGCTTTCAAACACCAAAAGTTGATATAAGGGCAGTTGTTTTAAATAGTGGTAAAATTCTTTTCACCAAAGAAAATTCCGATAATAAATGGTCGCTCCCTGGTGGCTATGCCGATATAAATTATTCACCAAATGAGATTGCTGAAAAAGAGGTTTTTGAAGAAACAGGTTTAAATGTAAAAGCAAGTAGGGTTTTAGCAATTATTGATACTAATAAGCATAAGTTCCCACCATTGGAATACCATTTTTATAAAATTGTGATTTTATGCGATTTAGTTGATGGCAATCTACGTGGAAGTGATGAAACAGTAGAATCTAAATTTTTTGATTTTGATAAATTACCAGAATTATCGATAAAACGAAATACTTATGAATTAATTGATTTGATAAAACTTCCCGCATACGGTTCCTCTTAAATCGGTTTCACTTGTTGATAG
>NBLH01000076.1 GCA_002084525.1 Bacteroidetes bacterium 4572_117
GTAGCCACCCGGAAGGGCGGAAAAGCCACTACTGTTGTTTGAACTTTGATCGTTGCCAATATTGCCTGCTGTATCATCTGCACCCCAGCCCGAAGTTGCAGCCAATGATTTTGCTATATCATTTCCGCTACCTCCGTATCCATATCCGTTATTTGTTAAATAATCTGTTAATTCTGTCCATTCCGCATCACTAGGCAAATGCCAACCTGTTGGGCAAACACCTTGTGTTGTGCCATCGCTATCGCCATTTGTTGCGGCGGCATAAGTATATAAAGCACCGTAAGTATCTCTGTTGGCAGTGCTGTTATCGTAATAACAATAGGCTTTGTCAGTATTGTTATCGCCAAGGTTTGCCCAAGCGGTGTTGTCGGTTACCAGTGGTATGGCGGTGCCGTAGGCGTAGTGGGTGGTTTTTAAGTTTTGTTGCATCCACCATTGGTTGCCAATTTTTACTGTAGTATACATATTGTCATCATAGTCGGTAACTGTACCAGTTTCGTAACCTAAGCCTCCATTTTCAGCAAATAAACTTTGTATTTCAGATTCTGTTATCACCCTATCATAAATCCGAACATTATCTAAGGTGCCATCTGAAAAATTCTCTGTACCATCAGATTGAATGGAAGAACCAAATTTAAAACTTGCTGTATTATTTGGTAAAGTCGTTACTATATGTGATGGGTCTGCAATAATGTTTTGTAAAATTTCACCATTAAGATAATATTTGAAAATGTCTGTTGCATTTGTTTCTGTTCCATCAAAGGTAACAACTATAAAAGACCAAGAACTAATAGAAGGGAAAGATGTTGGTCCAGTAGCTAATGCTAAACCCCCCACATAAGACTGGGCATATAATCCGGGGTCTACTCCAATTTTAAATAAATTAACACCATCAATATTTGAATTATATTTGCTAATAATATGCTCACTATCATTATTGGGTGTTTTGTACCAAAAAGCAAATGAAGCTTTGGACAGTCCTTCAACAGCAGCTAAATCACCAAAATCAATATTTCCTACCCCATTAAAATCAACTGCACTATTAGCTTGACCATCAAAACCTGTAGAAAAAGTAATACTATTCATGGTTCCATGATAATTGTTACCACTTTCATCATTTGCATTTCCGTTAAATGGATAGTAAGCTATTAAACCATTAGTTGATGCAGATGTCATAAAACTTTCTTCATTTCCATAAGCTGTTTCTACACTATTAGTTGCATAAGCCCGAACATAATAAGTTGTACTCGCTGTTAAGCCTGTAATAGAACTTGCAAATGCACCTGTTCCTGTGCCATCACTTGTTTTTGTGCTAAGTGCAGTGGTCGGGTTTGTAGATGTACCCCAACATACGCCTCGTGCAGTAACAGTTGCACCACCGTCATCTGTAATATTACCGCCGCTTGTAGCAGTGGTTTCTGTTATAGCACTTGCTGCTGTTGTTGTAAGCGTAGGGATAACAGGTGCTGCATCAGTGGTAAAACTCACTTCATTCCCATAAGCTGTTTCTACACTATTAGTTGCATAAGCCCGAACATAATAAGTTGTACTCGCTATTAAGCCTGTAATAGAACTTGCAAATGCACCTGTTCCTGTACCGTCATTTGTTTTTGTGCCAAGTGCTGTGGTCGGGTTTGTAGATGTACCCCAACATACGCCTCGTGCAGTTACAGTTGCACCACCGTCATCTGTAATATTACCGCCGCTTGTAGCAGTGGTTTCTGTTATAGCACTTGCTGCTGTTGTAGTAAGTGTTGGAAGGCTGGCTGTGGAACCTGAACCTTTTACACACCTAACAGATGAACCGCTCGACTTATTGTATTTGTCCCGGTACACATCTGTGTGGTCGTAATTCAGGTAGCGTAGCCAAGCGCTTGCACCGTCATTTTCTGTAGTTGACCAGAAATAGGGGTTTTCGCCAAAATAATCGAACAAACCATTGCCGCTTTCGCGCATGCCTCCCGGTAAAGCAATAAATCCCGATATACCAAAATCTGCATTACTTTCTAAGCTTCCGTTATTCCATAAGCTTGCATTGCCTGCCAGTTTGCTGCCTTCATTTGTACCCCTCCAATTGATTGCATCAGCTTGTGCCTGGCTCATTCCTAAATACATTTCAAGTTCTTTCCATTCCGCATCGCTTGGTAAATGCCAGCCTGTTGGGCAAACACCTTGTACATCGCTTGGGTTTGCTGTGCTGCTATTTGAGCCATTCATGGCAGCTGCCCAGGTGTACAATGCACCGTAAGTATCGCGGTTTGCATCACTGTTATCGTAATAACAATAAGCTTTGTCGGCATTGTTATCAGCTAAATTAGCCCAGGCAGTATTGACTGTTACAAGGTTTATTGCTGTGCCATCAGCAAAATGTGTAACTTTCAGGTTTTCTGCCATCCAGGTTTGTGTACCAATAACCACTGTTTGGTATTCGTTGCCATCATAATCGCTAACGGTTTCACCAGCTGCAGAAGTTGTGAAACTTATTTCACTACCATAATCAGTACCAACACTGTTGGTTGCATAAGCCCGAACATAATAAGTTATGCCTGCTGTTAAACCTGTAATAGAGCTAGTAAATGTTCCTGTTCCCGTGCCGTCTTCTGTATGGTCGCCAGTAGCTACAGGGTTTTGGCTTGTAGCCCAACAAACACCCCTCACTGTTACAGCTGCACCGCCATTATCTGATACATTACCACCGCTTGTTGCTGTTGTTTCTGTTATTGAACTTGCAGCTGTGGTCGTAAGCGTTGGTACACCCGGTGCAGCAGTAATAGTAAATTGCGCACTTTCTGTTGTAATGCCAGCATCATTTACACTTGTAATTTTAATAGTGTAATCAGTACCCGTTGCAAGGTCTGTTGGTAAAGTCCAGCTGTGAGTTCCATCGCTTTCTGTGTCAGTTACAATAGCAGTACTTTTTGTTCCTTTAAGTTTACCTGTTAAGGTTGGTTTTTCGGGTTTGGACCTTATAATATCTTCTTTTTGTTTAAGGTTTGTTTTATTGCTTACACTGACCGCCATTTTAAAACCGCCTTTAAACAGCTCAATATTAACGTTTTCGTCAATATTGTCTGTCCATGTAATGTTTTGTATTGTGCCTGCTTGCCAATCCGTAGTATTGTCAGGTTTTATTAATGTTATTGAACCTGTAGTAGCCGGCGAAGTGGTAAAATTTATAACTTTGCCGGTAGTGCTGTTGCCGGCACCGGTAGCATAGGCCGCCACGTAATAAGTTGTTGCAGCTTCCAAATTATCAGCTTGGCTGCTAAACTCGCCATTGTCGCTTTTACTCCCCAGGGTAGTTTTATCGTCGCAGTTTTCGGGGCTTGGCTTTTGGTTGGTCTTGCTCCAGCAGTGCCCGTATTGTGTAATCCCATCTCCATAATCCACAATTTCTCCACTTATTGTAGCTGATGTTGCCGTTAAAGCACTGCTTGTACCAGTTTTAACTACAATTATTTTTTCAAACTTTTCGCAGGTAACAAAAAGCAAGGCAATCAATATAATTAATGCAAAATTTAATTTAATTTTCATCCGTAGCATATTTTAAACTATTTTAGTAAATAAACATTTTCTGTCAATGAGCTGCTTTCCCAAGGGGTTTGTTGTTTTTTTGAATCACTCAGGACTTTAACACGGACTTTCATAAAAATTTCTAACAAACTTAATTCCGGATTTTCAATATATTCAAGTAATGCACTGGTATACATCCCATTTTCGCCTGTTCCGTCAGCAGCGGTATTGCCGGGTTCAGTTGCATAGGCCACAATTGAACCAACCGGTGCATCCATGCTGGCTAAGCCCCTGCCACCACCTATGCTCCTCCAACTACGTTCAAATGGGTTGTTACGGCAGGCATCCATTACTATAATATTCACCCTGCTTTCGCCTGATTCCATGTAGGCCAGTACCTGGTTGGCATCAACACATTGGAATCTCACTTGGTTTTCATCTTTAATATCTGCGCTAACAGGCACCAGGTAATTGTTGCCTTTTACTTGCACCCCATGGCCGGCATAGTAGAAAAAAGAAATATCTGCATTTTTTACCCGTGTCCCAAAACGGTCTACAGCCATCCCTAATTTTTCAAAATCGGCATCCGACAACAATTCCACATCAAAATTTAAACGTTTTAAAGCAGCAGCCATATCAGTAGCATCGTTTTTTGGGTTTTTTAACGAGCCAACATTTTCGTATTCAGAATTGCCTATGATTAATGCTATCCGTTTTTGATCCTTAATCGCACTGCCATAAGTAACAAATATGGTTTCGGAAGTTGTGGAACCGCTTTTGTTTTTGGCTACAATATAAATACTGTTTTCACCTTTTTTTAGCTTTACTTTTTTGTCAACTACCGCCGCACAACCAACATTGGTGCTTTCAACCACAATATAGCCACGCATAAGGCTGCCGTTTATGTAAACATCAAGGCTTTTCACGGGAATATCGGATTTAACACAGGCTTTAATATTAACAGAAGCTGTTTTCTGCATGGTTTGTATGTTGGTTGGGCTAATCCAGCTAATAACCGGTTTATTTGCCGGTTTGTGGGCAATTATGGTTTTAGTTTTGGAGCTTACACTTTCCCTTGCCGTTTTTGCAACAATATAAATAGCGTTTTGCCCTTCTTTTAAAGTAATGGTTTTATCAATTTTCACCAGGTATCCATTTCCCGATTTTATATTCTTAAACCCCCTTTGTTGCGCACCATTTATTATTAATTCAACACTTTTAATAATATCTTTGCACTTTATTTCAGCAATTACCCGAGTGGTTAATGCATTAACGCTGTTGCTGTTAGATAAATGGCTTTGCCATACAATTACAGGCTTGTTTTTCTTGATATTTACTCTTAAAGCATTCCCTTCGCCGCTTTGCGAAAATGCATTGTTTACAAACAGGCTGCATAAAATGAATAATGCAATGATTTTTATTTTCATGATATTAGTTTTTAGAATGAATGGTATGAACATAGCTTAAACAAAGTGCTTCATTTTTGTAGCTGACATAGGCCAGGTTGTATTTTTTGTTGTATACCCGGGCAAGTATCAGGTTGGTGGCTAATAATCCAACCCCTGCACCTATTAAAATCATCGATCTTGTTTTTCCACTAACTGCTTTATCAAAGTATTCGGTGCGTAGTGATGAGTTTTCCAATTCCGCTTTATAGCTCTTAAAGTTTTGGTTTGCACTAAACAACTGAACCGTACCCGTTATTATACATGCATACGAAACAGTTGCAAGGAATTTATTCCCGCTGTTAAACCCCGGGACAAAAGCATTTTGCGCTTTCAATTTACGACTGGTTTCAATTATGGAAATAATAGGTTTAATTTCGCCTTGAAGCTCTTCAACATCATTTAATACATCCCAAACAATAGTATGCTTGCCTGCTGATAGTAATTCTGTAGAGCCGGTAATTGATTTTGGATAAATATACTTATCGCCGTTTTGGAACTTTAATTCTACACCTACATTTTCATTTTTTGAAGTATGGGAAATAAAAAAACTGACTTCAATTTTTTCACCTGCCATCACCGCTTCTACATTTTCAATTTTCGCCTTTGATATTAATTGGGCAGGCAAAATGGCATAACCCGTAAAAATTATAAAAACTGCAAAAATCAATCTTTTCATATTGTGCATATTAAATGTTTAAATTTTGGTAATATATTTTTATTTGGTTTTTGGTTTTTGAACACGCCTATCTCCAACACTATTTCAAACCTGCAAACCTTCCAGTGCGCTTTTTATCCTTTTAAATGCCTCTTTTATTTTATCCCTCGATGTTGCAAAAGAAAACCGGATACAGTCAGGATCGCCAAAAGCACTACCCGGCACAACCGCAACATGTGCCTCGTTCAGCAAATACATAGCAAGGTCCGAGGCGTTTTTAATCATTATATAACCATCTGATTTGCCAAAAAATTCCGAAATATTTGGAAAAACATAAAATGCACCCTGTGGGGTATTTGTCCTGAACCCCTTAATGTTTGATATTAATTCAATAATTAAGTCACGCCTTCGTTTAAAAGCTGCATTCATACCAAGTGTATAGATATTATCTTCGGAAGAAATTGCCTCAAGCGCAGCCATTTGCGAAATAGATGATGCACCTGACGTATATTGCCCCTGCAATTTAAAACAGTTATCGGCTATCCATTTTGGTGCTGCCATATAACCAAGCCGCCAACCTGTCATGGCATAACCTTTTGAAACACCATTAATAACAATTACCTTGTCTTTAATAAAATCGAACTGTGCAATGCTTTCATGTTTTCCTGAAAAGTTGATATGTTCGTATATTTCATCAGAAATAACATATAAATTTTCATTTTCACTTATTACTTCTGCAATTTCCCTCAGTTCTTTTTTCGAATAAACGCTTCCGGCTGGGTTCGATGGCGAACTAAAAATAAAAACCCGCGTATTCTCAGTAATTGCAGCTCTAATTTGCTTAGGGCTAACCTTATAATCGTCTTCAACATCGGTTGGTAAAAATACATTTTTTCCATGTGCCAAATTTATTATCTCGCCATAGCTAACCCAATACGGTACCGGCACAAGTATTTCATCATCGTGGTCAACAAGTGTCATAATCACATTTGCGATAGCCTGTTTTGCACCATTGGAGACCACAATCTGATTTAAATCAAAATCCAGATTGTTTTCGTTTTTAAATTTATCTACAATTGCTTGCCTAAGCTCTTTAAACCCGGCAACCGGCGAATAAAAAGTATAGTCATTGTCAATTGCCCTTTTTGCTGCCTCTTTTATATGGGCAGGGGTTTTAAAATCGGGTTGGCCTATGCTTAAATCAATAATATCAACACCTTTTTCTCTAAGCTCCATGCTACGACGGGCCATTTCAAGCGTTTGTGAAACAGAAATTCGTTTCAACCTATCCGACACTTTTTCTATTTTTCCCATAGACTATTATTATCACAAAACGTTCTTATTTAACAAAGAAATTATTTCTTAGCTACCTTAAATCAGCCGGCCTGTTGATAAACGTCTGATAGTCAGAGCCTCATTTGCTAAATTAAAGAGAAACCTTTTTAAAGTTAACTTATAGATAACCAGCTTATTGAGACTCTGACTTGCGGAAACTAGGTGCTATATTATCAATGTTTACCTCCTAAAATTTCATCTTTTTTTATTATTGTTATTAAACTTTCGTGGTTTCAACATGTTTTCGGGCTTTAGGATTTCATCAATTTCTTCTTTCGACAATAATTTTTTTTCCAAAACTAATTCATATACACCTTTACCGCTCGCTAATGCTTCTTTAGCCACTATTGTAGAGGCTTCGTACCCAATAACGGGATTTAAGGCAGTTACAATTCCAATGCTGTTCATTACCATACTCCTGCAATGTTCTTCGTTGGCGGTTATCCCAATTACGCAACTACTACGCAATGTTTCCATTCCGTTAATCAACATTTCCATCGATTCAAAAATGCTTTGTACAATAACAGGTTCCATAACATTCAACTCCAATTGACCGGCTTCGGCAGCTAATGAAACTGTTAGGTCGTTGCCTATAACTTTAAATGCAATCTGGTTAACGACTTCTGGTATTACGGGGTTAACTTTGCCCGGCATAATTGAAGAACCCGGTTGTACGGCAGGCAAATTGATTTCATTAAATCCGGTCCGTGGCCCTGATGAAAGCAACCTTAAATCGTTAGAAATTTTCGACAACTTAATTGCTAATCGTTTTATTGCCGAAGAATACATAACAAACGAACTTGTGTCTTGTGTGGCTTCGACCAGGTTTCGTGCCTTTACAATATCTAGTCCGGTAACATCCCTTAAATGCCCGATTACCCTGCGGATATAGTCTGGGTCAGAATTAATTCCTGTACCAATAGCTGTTGCACCCATATTAACCTCCAGAAAAAGATTCACATTTGAAGTAAGCCGCTCAACCTCTTCTTCTAAAGTAATAGCATGTGCTTCAAAAGCTAGGCCAAGTGTCATTGGAACAGCATCTTGCAGTTGTGTCCGGCCCATTTTTAACACATGTGCAAACTCTTCGCCTTTTACATGAAAAGCTGCTATTAAATCCAGCAGGGCTCTAACCAAATTTTTGTTTCTTTTAATAATAGCAACTTTAATAGCAGTTGGGTATGCATCGTTAGTCGATTGTGAAAGGTTTACGTGGTTATTGGGGTGACAATATTCATATTGTCCTTTTTTATAACCAAGAATCTGCAGTGCAATATTGGCAATAACCTCGTTTGCGTTCATATTTGTAGAAGTACCTGCCCCACCTTGTATCATATCTACAACAAAACATTTATGGTTTCGGCCTTTCAAAATGTTTGAGCAAGCCTCGTCAATAGCCATGGCAACATCTTCTTCCAACAAACCTAAATCAAAATTGGTTCTTGCAGCTGCTTGTTTAACCATGGCAAATCCTTTAACTATATCTGTATAAAAATTTATCGGCACACCGGTAATATCAAAATTTTCTAATGCCCTTAGTGTTTGTACGCCATAAAACACTTCATCCGGAACATCTTTATTGCCCAATAAATCATGTTCGACCCTTTTTTCACCAGAAATATATTGTGTGCCAAGGCTAACAAAACGGGTGTTTGAACTTCTCATTCGCTTTCTTATAACTTTTGTAAGCTGCATACTTATTTTCAAACCTAATGCTGGGTTTTCTTTAAAAAGCTTTTCTATTTCAGTCCTGTCAATAGAAAAAACAGTGCATGCAGTAACCGTACGTGCAGAAGTTGAATGCGGTGTATCGTCAATAAAAGCCCCTTCTCCCAAAATATCGCCCATTGAAAAATAAGCTAGTCGCCTTAAATCTTTTTGGGGGGTTTTTTTCAGTAACTCTACATCACCCGCATATAAAATGTCGACAGCTTTACGCTTTTTTGTTTCCCTGAACAAAAAAGCCCCTGTATTATATGTTTGAACAATTAGTTTTTCGCAAAATTGTTTCAACTCATTTTCATCTAGTGTTTCAAAAAACTCTATTCCACTAACAAAATCAACTATTTCTTTTATATTCATCTGTTTAGTTATTTGTTGTTTATATAAAAACTAATAATTTTACCTACCACAATTGTCTACCTGAAAATCATACATGCTATATATTGCTAATATTGAGGATGTTACAAACATGCAAGGTATTGCTGTATCAAAATATATGCCCCTGTAAAATTTAGGGTATGAAAATAAATAAAATAATCTGAAACACTTCTATCTTTTGGTGTTTTTTTAAACAATTTAATTATAAAATAAATAAATTGCTATATTTGCATAAATAATAATATTTTCAATTATAATGGATATCCTATTAAATTCCCTTCAATACACAATACCTTCGGTTGTGGTAATGCTAACTGCTTATTTATTGATAAAACAATATTTTGATAAAGAAATACGGCAACAGAAGCATGAATTATTAATGAACAACCAAAAACTTATTACACCTATAAGGTTGCAGGCTTATGAGCGACTGACCCTTTTACTTGAACGGATTTCGCCTGAAAATTTGCTAACCCGGGTATATGTGCAAGGAATGACTGCCAAGGAATTTAAACTAAAAGTTATCCTTGAAATGTACCTGAAAGTGGATACACCCCCATTAAAAGCAGCTATCAACATGCTTAAAGATGAGTTTACAGAAAACTTTAATTAAACTACTATGAAGCACCTCAATCTCCAAGAAACTTTTTTCTTTATTATTTTGGTCGTTGCCTCAATCGGGTTTTTATATGTTGTTGGCCCTTTTATAATGGATATTTTTATGGCAATTGTGCTAGCAATTTTGTTTAAAAAACCAATGACATACTTTATAAAAAAGTTTAAGGGGAATAATAATAAAGCTGCAATGACTACTTTGCTCGTTGTTCTTTTTGTAATTGTTATCCCATTAACCTTTATTGGTTTAATGGTTTCTAGGGAAGTTGGCTCCACCTATTTGGCTTTTTCCAAAAATTGGCCAAGTATTCAGAATTATATAAAAGATTTGCCAACACAAGTTTCATCAGTGCCATATTTGAGCAATGCGCTCAATGATATCGATTGGAATGAAATTGCTAAAGGGATGAACCAATTAATAAGTACATTAGCAGGTTTTATTTTCACATTGATTCAACAGACCTTCATTAATGTTGGGGTAATTATAGTGCATTTTTTTATTGTAATGTTTTTGCTCTATTATTTGCTTGCCGATGGGAAAAAGCTAGTTGAAAAAATACAATACTTGCTCCCTTTAAAAGATTCTGATGAACAAGAATTATTTGCGAAATTAGAACAAGTTACCGATGCTTTAATTGTAAATACCTTTATGATTGGTATTATTGAAGGTACATTTGGTGGTATTTTATTTGCAATTTTGGGTATCCCATCACCTTTTTTTTGGGGAACTATAATGGTCTTTTTATCAATAATCCCACTTGTGGGGGCAAACTCCATTTTAGTCCCAATAGCTATAGTACAACTGGCAATTGGTAATTTCTGGACAGGAATGGTAATCCTTGTTATTGGGGTTGGAGCAATACTTATCAATCAGAACATTATCAGGCCACGGCTTGATGGGCACAAAAGCGGTATGCACCCGGCAATAATGTTTTTGGCAAGTATGGGCGGTTTGGTGTGGTTGGGCATTATAGGCTTTTTAGTAGGCCCTATGGTTACTGCATTATTTTTGGTGTTATGGCATCAATTTGGCATTAAATATCAAAACAAACTTGAAAAATTTAATAAAGGATAGGTTATCTGTAATAACATTTCGTTAAATTATAGATTTTAAATTAATTCTCTAACAGTCAGCACTTTAGGATAGAAAAACTCATCACCCTAAACCTTTGAAACCTAAAGTATTACAATTTAACGGATTATTGATGTAAGAAAATGGCCTTGGTTTACGATTTTATTACTATGTTCAGAACTCACAAGAATTAGAGATTTATAATTTTAAATCGCAAACATTCGTTAATATTTGGGATGAATTGTTAAATTGTTAAACTGTTATATTGTTGTTTTTTAACAATTTAACAATTTAGCAATATTTTCAGTAAATTTCCACATACCCTCCACATACCCTGATACATTTTATTACAGGGAAAACTTGCGATTTATTTTTACAGATCAATCATTTTTGTGAGTTCATATGTTGTGAATGGCGTTGTCCTTACCGCAGGTAAACTTTGTTAAAAAAAAACAAAGTTTTACAAAATCACATTAGTATCAGTGTGTTTCAGACAAAATAAAAATTTGCGCGAATCCGTTAAATCAGTATTATCAGCGTTCATGTTTTTGTTTGTAACGAAGCTACGTTAAGTTATCCATAATATTTATTTTATAAAACCCCCCATTACTGCTTAAAAAAATGTACTTTAGCTGTAATATGGAATTTAACCAGCAATATGCCAACCCAGTTAGTAGGATGGTTACCCTCGTGGCTTTTTTTTTAAGCTTGATAATAGGTATTGCATTTTTTAAAAGTTCAAACATGATTGCATTGTTTGTGTTTGTATTTACGGTAATATGCGCCACTTATGGCGAAGAGGTTGTCGTACTTTTTGCCGATGATGAATTAGAACTAAGGATCAGGATTGGGGATGTTGGAATTTCATATTTGAAATTTGCTATTATAATTTTCAATAGCGATAAAAAAATTACCGAAAGCGAATTGACAAGGGTTGAAAAATATATGGGATCAGAATATGATGAAGAAATTGGGCACGCATCAAAAAAATTTATTGAAAAATACAGGTTAAAGCAATATAAAATTAGCAGTACATGTAGCAAACTTTATAGTTTAAAACACTCTCATAAATTGCAATTAATATATCAGTTATTTGCTTTGGCGTATTCTGATGGCATACTGCTTAAAAATGAAGAGCAAATAATTTTGCAAATATCAAATGAGCTAAACATAAATAGCCTTCATTTTAAAAATATTAAAGCAATGTTTAGCAAGTCTAAAAAAACAAAATCACAGAGTTCAGGGAATGCATCGTATTCTTCGCAAAAGAATAAACGTAAATACAAAAGCTTTTTTGCAGGCTCAAGTTTTGCGTATCTTGAACTTGGGGTTAGTTCGAATATATCAGCCGGTGAAATAAAAATAGTTTATCGCAATTTGGCAAAAAAATATCATCCGGATAAATGGGTTGGTGCATCAAAAAACGAACAAAAAAAAGCAAAAGAGAAATTTCAACGTATAAATAATGCTTACGAATTAATAAAAAAAAAAAGAATGTAAAATAAGGCCGATTATCTATTGTTATTTATTTTTCTTTATCGGTCTATTTTAATGGTTAAATATAAATTTTGAATATGTCCTGGATTAAAAACATTTTTTCGGAAAACAAAAAACAAGACGAGGATATCAGTAAAGAAACATTGTTGCAAAACATCGATAATGCAATAACTGAGTGTAAGGAAGAAATAAACAAATTGGATTCTGAAATTGAGCAAATAAAAAAATGGGTTGCAGAAGTAATTCACGAACATTTTCATATCCCGGGCGATTTTTGGTATGAAGAATTAGCCAATTACACAGAAATTAAAGAAAATAAAGAAAATAAGTCGGTAGGTAAAAAAGTAGCCGACAAATGCGATAGGATAATAAAAGATTACTTATCGCAAATTAAGTTTAGGGAAACAAAAAAAGAGCTAAATGAAATGACAATTCATAAATATGAAGAATCCAGACAAAAATTGTTGAGTTTAAATCCTACAGAAACTGTACAAGAAAAAATTCAAGTAAAACAGGACAAATTTCAAAAACATAAAGACAGATTAAAGGATTTATCGCAAAAGCCTGAAAATTTATACAACGAACAAAAGCCACAAAAGCAGTTGGAAAACATAATTGAAAATGTAAACGAACTTATTGAAAATCACGAAATTGACTTAGAAGTTAAATCATTTATGCAGAAATTGAACTCGCAATTTAATTCAGAATTAAAAAATTACGATCAAAACAGGCTTGTTAGCGAAATGGAAAAACTTATAGAACTATATAAAACTAAAAAATAATTAAGTGCCCAGACAAAATTAATTGCATATTCACTTTCACGCAACTTGCACATTGTAAGACATTTGCACCAGTACGTGAGCAACATTAAATAGCACTTAGTGCTTATACTAATATTTATACAAATGGAACTTTTATTTCTTTCACTTGCACCGGTAATCCTTATTTTGCTTTATGTTAATTATCGCGACAAATACGAAAAAGAGCCATTGGGGCTTTTGTTAAAGGCACTGGCGGCAGGTGCAATAATTACAATCCCGGTAATTATTAAGGGCATTTACAGCTGTACCTGCACATGCAATATTTGGCATGGCAATGGGTTATTATTTTGGTTTGGCCAGGTTTAGTAGAGAAAAAAAATCACAATTACTTATTTTGGCATTGATTATCCCTTTATTTCTTCATGGATTTTATGATTTTATGATTTTTTCGGAAAATGAATGGCTGCTCCTTCTGTTTTTCCCCTACATTGTGTTTATGTGGATTTTAGGTTTTAAAAAAATGAAAAAACATTCAGAAATTTCACAATTCAAAAAGGAATAGCCGGGCGTTTAAATTTAATGATGTTGCAAATGAACCGTATTTTTGTACTATGAAAGCTAAAAAAAAGGCACCCCTATTTTTGGTATTACTTTTGTTTGTTCAGTGTACAAGCCAAAAACAAATATCAAATAATGATTGTGCTACAACACACCCTGTTTTGTTGGTTCATGGCATTGCTTATCGCGACGATGTGCCCTTTATAAAGTATTGGAGCAAAATACCTGAAAAATTAGAAAAAAATGGTGCTACAGTATTTTTGGCACATCAGGATGCCCTAAATTCACATATTGAAAACGCACTCCAGATAAAAGACAGGATTCAACAAATTTTGGAAGAAACAGGTTGCGAAAAAGTAAATATTATTAGCCATTCTAAAGGTGGCCTGGAATCGCGTTATATGATTAGCAACTTAGGCATGGCAAATAAAGTTGCCAGTCTTACTACCCTTGCAACACCACACCGTGGCAGTGCCTTGGCTGATACTGTTTTTGCATTTCTGGAAAGAAAAAATCTTTTAATTAAAGCCTCAAAAATCGCACGTTTTTACGCACGTTTAATTGGAGACAAAGAACCAAATTTTTATCGGGCAGGGAAAGATTTAACAAATACATATATGCAACACTTCAACCAATCTATCCTTGATGTCCCTGATGTTTATTATCAAAGTTATGGCGGCGTAGTTACAAAAAATTACCCTGCATGGCTAGTTCGGGTCCAACATAAATTAATGACAAAAGCTGAGGGTGATAATGATGGTATCGTATCTAAGCAATCATATCAATGGGGAAACTTCAAAGGTATTGCAAAAAGCAATGATGATTTTGGCGTATCACATTTTGATATTGTAGGTATGCGTTTTGTTTCAGGGGTAAGTAGTTTTGATGCCAATTATTTTGTAATTAACATTGTTAAAGATTTGAAAACTAAAGGTTTTTAAATATAATAATTTGTGGATGCGAAGATGCGAAGATGCGAAGATGCGAAGATGCGAAGATGCGAAGATGTGTGGGTGTGGAGATTGGAGATGTGGAGATTGGGGATAAGCAGATGTGGTAGGAATTACCCATGATACATTAATCAATAAACAATGTACATTATTCAATAGTCATTATAAATTATTAAGATTTTGGTTTAAAAGTCCAAGTAAATTTAAAATCAGCAACTTCATCACCTTCATTATCAACCCCTTTCGATGTAACTGTTACGGTTTTGCCCTCGCCGGTTTTAATACTTTCTTCAATTGCTCCCTCAATTGCTTTCCCTTCGTAACACGAAAAAACAATTTTACCTCTAGCCTTTTTCATAAAGCTAGCACTCATATTAAAAACCAACATCGATACTGGTTTTGAAGCACTTTGCACACTTATCATTGCCATTATCCCAGTTGATAATTCTGCGGCCATTGCTAATGCAGCAAAATATATTGATTGGAAAGGGTTTTGATTTAAATATTTAAACGGAATTGACACCGAAGCCATATTTTCATCGATATGGATAATTTTCAATCCTGTAAGAAAAGCTAAAGGCAATTTCTTTAGCATAAAAAGCCTCATTTTAAAAGGATTTTTTGCTGCTTTTATTATTTTTTCTCTTTTATTCATTTTTTCAAAATGAAGTGCCATAGAACCAAACAAATCAGAAGCCGGGAGCTGTATTGATGCCCCCAACTTCTAATTGGATTCTAAGCACCAAGTGCTATTTAATGCTGCTTGGGTACTGGTGTAAATATCTTATAGTAAGCAAGTTGCGCAAAAATAAATATACAACGGCGAAGCCCTCACCGGAGGTAATTAATTTTGTCCGGGTACTTATTTATAGTTAAACTTACGTCTTCAAACTCCTGCCTACAAAGTATATTTGTTATCGTCGATAATTTTGTCAGCAATATTTCTTCTTGCAGCAACAACATTAACCGGAGCAACCTTAGTAAAACGTTTCATGCCCATAAGCATAGCCATTTGTTCATCGCCAACAGCAAAAGAATTAACAGCATCAACACCTTCTTTGTTTACCTTTGAAGCCATGTCATACACATAAACATCAAGCATATCTTTATACAAACCCAATTTACTTCCGTCCATTGTTTTGCTCATTTTTTGAATCCGAAGTGTCATAGATTCAGCAGCATATATAGCAATAATAATATTTGCGGCATTGAATAAAAGCTCTTGTTCATCAGTAAGTTTTTTGCCAAATTTTTGAAGTGCGGCACCAGAAACCATTAATATTGATTTCTTGAAATTTTGAATAGTCTTAAGTTTTTCTTCAAAATAATCTAAGCTTTCCCCTCCAAAATCAGGAATACCCATTAATTCTTTGGCCACTTCTTTGGCAGGGTTTAGCAAATCAATCTCCCCTTTAAATGCACGTTTCAATGTTTCGGCAACAATAACTAACCTATTGATTTCATTAGTACCCTCAAAAATCCGGTTAATTCTTGAATCACGATATGCTTTTTCAACGCGGGTTTCGGCAGAATATCCCATACCACCATGAATCTGCACACCTTCATCTGCACAAAAATCTAGGGCTTCGGATGTGAAAACTTTAGAAATAGAAGCTTCGATTGCATATTGTCTTATCCCTTCAATTATAGCTTCGTCTTTGTTCATTCCTCCTTTAATAAGTGAAGCAATTTCATCATCAATGTTTTGGCTAGCCCTATATGTTAAAGACTCACCTGCAAATACTTGGATAGCCATTTCTGCAAGTTTGTGTTTAATGGCGCCAAAACCAGAAATAGCTTTACCAAATTGTTTCCTTTCGTTAGCATAATTTACCGAATACGAAATCAATCCTTTTGAGGCACCTAATACCGCAGCACCTAATTTTATTCTACCAAGGTTAAGGATATACAAAGCAATTTTAAATCCATTGTTTCTTTTCCCCAAAAGATTTTCTGCCGGGATTTTTACATCCTCAAAATAAATCTGAACAGTAGAAGAGCCTTTAATTCCTAACTTTTCTTCTTCGGCACCAAGTGTAACACCCTCTGTTTTAGCATCAACTATAAAAGCACTTAAGTTTTTATCATCATTAATTTTTGCAAATACAATTAATATATCAGCAATACCACCATTGGTAATCCACATTTTCACACCATTTAAAGTGTAAGTTTTACCATCTTCGCTTAAAATTGCTTTAGATTTACCTGAGTTTGCATCAGAACCTGCATCTGGCTCTGTTAAACAATATGCACCTATGTTTTCTCCTGTAGCCAATTTAGGGACATATTTCTTTTTTTGTTCTTCTGTTCCATAATAAAGAATTGGTAAAGTGCCAATACCTGTATGTGCAGAAAAAGCAACGGCGAATGAAAAACTTCCACCCATTGCCTCGGCAGTTAACATTGAAGTTACAAAATTCTGACCAAAACCATCGTATTCCTCAGGAACTGAAACCCCAAGTAAACCTAATTCACCGGCTTCTTCCATTAACTTCCTTAATAAATCCCGGTCGTGTTTGTCAAGGTCGTCAACAACGGGAAAAACTTTAGTTTCAACAAAATCATAGCAAGTTTGTGCCATCATCCTTTGTTCTTCATTAAATTCTTCTGGTATAAAAACCCTTTCGCATGGGGTTTCCCTAACCAAAAACTCTCCACCTTTAATTACTTTTAGATCCATTTTTTATTTTTTTAAATTATTTTTTATATTATAAAACTTACTAAACCTGAAAGGCTTAGCAAGTTTCTTCTGTCTTCAAACATCTACAATATTTCATAAATACCGGCAGCACCTTGTCCTGTACCAATGCACATGGTAACCATTCCGTATTTCTTATTACGTTTTTTAAGCTCATTAAGAATTTGAACAGTTAATTTTGCACCTGTTGCACCTAATGGGTGTCCTAAAGCTACAGCACCACCATTTACGTTAAGGATTTCGGTATTTAGACCAAGTTCTTTAATAACAGCAAGAGATTGTGTTGCAAATGCTTCGTTAAGCTCAATTAAATCTATATCATTCAATTTCATTCCTGCATGTTTTAGCACTTTTGGAATTGCTGCCATTGGTCCAACACCCATTTTATATGGTTCAACACCGGCAACCTGATAGTCAACTAATCTTGCAATAGGTGTTAAATTATATTCTTTTAGGATTTTTTCAGATACAACCAAAACAAAACCGGCTCCATCAGACATTTGAGACGAGTTTCCTGCTGTTGATGTACCATCAGCAGCAAAAGCAGGTCTTAATCTTGATAGCGTTTCAACGGTGGTTCCTCTTCTTGGACCTTCATCTGTATCCATAATAGATTCGCGTGTTGCTACTTTACCATTTTTGTAATAATTTTCTTTTATGGTGATAGGGACAATTTCATCTTTAAATCTACCTGCATCAATTGCAGCTATTGCTTTATCAACAGAATTTGCCCCAAAAATATCTAACTCTTCTCTTGTAAGTTTATACTCACGAGCAACCATTTCAGAAGTTAATCCCATGCTTAAATACCATCTTGGGTTATTCATAGCAATCTCAGGGTTAGGCACTTGTCTCCAACCACCCATTGAAATCATTGACATCGATTCTGCACCACCTGCAACAACAATATCAGCAATACCTGCACTGATTTTTGCAGATGCAATTGCTATTGATTCTATACCTGATGCACAATATCTGTTAACCGTGGAACCTGGGACTTCAACATTGCCCATTGTCATTAAGGATAACATCCTACCCATATTAAAACCTGATTCAGCTTCGGGGAATGCGTTTCCTACAACAACTTCGTCTATCCTTGTTTTTTCTATTTGAGGAAAGTCATTTAATAAATGCTTTATAACTGCTGCTGCAATATCATCCGGACGAGTAAATCGGAATGCACCCCTTGGGGCTTTACCTATTGCTGAGCGATATCCTCCAACTATATATGCGTTCATCTTAATTAATTTTTAATTTTAAATTATAGATTGTAAATTCTAAACCTTAGTTTCTAAGGATTTTACCTTTAGTAATTAAACTTTGCATTCTTTCAAGGGTTTTCTTTTGCATACAAAGTTCAACAAAAGCTTTTCTTTCAACATCTAATAAATATTGTTCAGAAACTTCAGTAAGAGTTTGAGATATATTGCCACCTGCAATAACAGTTCCTAATTTCTCAGCAATTAGTTTGTCATGTTCCGACATATAATGACCTAATGTCATTCCATCAGCACCAACATAAACTAAACCTAATGCTTCTCTACCAAGAACTTTAATATCGTTTCTTGCAGCAGGTTTTGAATAACCTTTTTCAGCCATATTTAATGCAGTTTTTTTAGCATAAGCTAATTGATGGACCCTGCTTACAATTACTTCATCAACCCCTTTTCTTAATATACCAAGGTCATAAGCTTCATAAGCAGAAGTCGAAACTTTTGCTTGCCCGATAGTTAAGAATTTGTTTGTAAATGCATTTGTTCTAATATCACCATCTTGTAATTCATCCGATAACCTTAAAGCAAATTCTTTAGTTCCGCCGCCACCCGGGATAAGGCCAACACCAAATTCAACCAAGCCCATATAAGTTTCTGCATGAGCAATAACTTTATCGGAGTGCAAGCAAACTTCGCAACCACCGCCAAGAGCCATTCCATGAGGCGCAGCAATTACAGGGATTGAAGAATATCTTAATCTCATAGTTGCTTTTTGGAACATTTGAATTGCCATGTTTAATTCGTCCCATTCTTGTTCAACTGCAAGCATAAAAATCATACCTACTACCATAAACCCAATCAGCAGCTTTTTTGCCTGCTTCTTCCATGGCTTTTACCGTGTTTTCAACACCTACGGCATCCCATGTTTGGAAAGGGCCAAGTTTCCACCCAAAACCGGCATTTAAACCATCATCTACTTTGTAAATATCATCTGATATTTCAGGGATACGGTTAGATGCAAACCAAAACAAACTATAGAATGAAGCACGGTAAAATTCACCTGCTTTTCCCTTATCTTCGATAAGGATTTTTAAACGCTTACGTAAATCATCAACACCTTTAGTTTTTTCAAAAACCGAAAATTTTGGTTTTGCTGTCTCAACATATTCCATTGTGTTAAAATCAAGCGATAAAAATTTCTTTTTACCATCTTCAACTACTTTTTTGAAGAACCCTTGCTTAGTTTTTGAGCCTAACCATTTGTTATCCAACATTTTTTGCAGGTAATCAGGTATTTTAAACAAATCGGCTGCTTCGTCATTCGTCATTTCCCTGATGTTATCGGCAACATGGATGAGTGTGTCGAGGCCAACAATATCCGCTGTCCTGAAAGTAGCAGATTTTGCCCTGCCAATAATTGGACCGGTTAATTTGTCAATTTCAGGGATTGTTAAACCTAAATTTTTAACATTGTTGAAAAGTTCCATTATTGAAAAAGTACCAACCCTATTTGCGATAAATGCAGGAGTATCTTTAGCATGAACAGGGGTTTTTCCCAAGAATTTTGCTGCATATTCACCTAAGAAACTAATTACTTTAGGGTCAGTTTTAGTTGATGGGATAATTTCGAAAAGTTGTAAGTAACGAGGTGGGTTAAAAAAGTGAGTCCCACAAAAATGCTTTTGGAAATCTTCGCTTCTACCTTCTAACATCGACTCAATTGAAATACCAGAGGTGTTTGTGGTTATTAAAGTCCCTTTTTTTCTGTATTTTTCGACATTTTCAAAAACAGATTGTTTAATATCCAACCTTTCCACAACAACCTCTATAACCCAATCGTAATCTTTAATTTTAGCAAGGTCATCATCGAAATTACCCGTTGCAATTCTTTTCGCAAACGATTTGTTATAAATTGGCGAGGGTTTTGACTTTAATGAAGCTGCAAGAGCATCATTTACAATCCTATTCCTGACCACTTTATCACTAATAGCCAGTCCTTCTTTTTTCTCCTTATCATTTAGCTCTCTTGGTACTATATCGATTAATAATACCTCTAAACCAATATTAGCAAAATGACAGGCAATTCCAGAGCCCATTACACCAGACCCCAGCACTGCGACTTTATTTATTCTCCGTATCATAATTTGTTATAAATTGCAGGGTATAACCACTAAAGCTATTTTAATACCCTAATATTAATAATTAAATTTATTTTACCATGCTTGTTTTATATTTAATACTCGTTAAGGAATAATCTTTACATTGTAAACCTTATTCCTGAACAAACACTTAGTGATTGTTTGTAAAATTCATTTTATCTCCCACCGTTTTTTCAACCGGTTGAAAGTTTCCAATTTCAGTTTGAACTTATTAATGTTTGCAAATCCTTATCTTCGACTTCACTTAATAACTTATCGTTAAAATTAAAAATAGTCTGTTTTGAAATTTTTCGTGCTGCAATACCTTTTTCTGTCAAAAATATCCTTACAACACGCTTATCCAAGTTATCACCCTTACGGAATATCAACCCATTTACTTCCATATTTTTCAACAACCTACTTAAACTAGTTGGTTCCATGCCCATTAATGGGGCAATTTTGGTTGCGGGTGTCCCTTCCTTTTCAATATTTATTAAAACATACCCTATTGTTTGCGACAAACCATATTGGGCTGCTATCAAATTATACATCCTAGTAATTGAATGCCAAGTAGATTTTATATGAAAATCGACTGTTTCTTTTAAATCCATTATTTAAATTTATTATGCTTGCATTGCAAATTTACAAAAAAAATACTATGCATGCCAAATATATTTGATATTTTTATTATCATTGTACCTATAAACCCTATTAGAAATATTTTATAATACATTGATTTACAGTTAATAACGCAACAATAAGTTATGCAACAGTTTTTTGTGTAATTAAATTTGATAAATTAAACAAATGCAATAAAAGATAAAAAAATGGAAGATGAAATTAAAAATGAGTTAAAAGCCTATGATCATATTATTAAAATCCCTGTCAGGTATAACGACCTTGACACATTTGGGCACGTAAATAATAAGGCTTATTTATCATACCTTGAAGAAGCCCGGATTGATTTTCACAGGAGGGTTTTTGGTTGGGATGGAAAACTTGAATTTAATGCAGTTGTAGCTAAAATAGAAATAAATTACTTAAAGCCGGTTTTTTATGGCGATACACTTTTTGCCTACACAAAACTCAGCCATATTGGCAATAAAAGTTTTGAAATATCAACTGTGTTTGTGGTTGAAAAGCCAGAGGGTAAATTAGTTAAAGTATCAGATTCCAAAGTAGTTTTGGTAAATATTGATTTAAAAACAGGAAAGCCAACAACAATTTCTGAAAAAGAAAGGGAGAAATTTGCAAAAGCTGAATTTTAAAAGCCACCAGAATTTGCAGCGAAAAAAACCCACTGTAAAACTTACAGTGGGTTATATGTGATTGTAGTACTTGTCTTGATACCAACAGAAATATTAATTTTGTTAGAACAAGATCTAATCTGCATTTATTTAAAATCCGCCGGGGCTACCAACCCTGGTCATCGCACATCTGAAACCAATATTTTCTTTCGATTTTCTTTCGTCCAAGAACCTTCTTGTGCCAGGGCTAAGCCAATAAACACGGTCGTTCCATCCACCACCTTTATAAACTCTCGATCTATCACTTATCAATGATGTCATACCCTTTCCTTTTGTCCCTGTTCCAGAAAAGTACATCCTATCAGACCCTTTTGCACCAGATGCTATCCACTCTCCACTTTCAGAAACACTTGATTTAACATCACCATCGCCATAATTAATGTTGTCAGAGGTGTGATAATTTACCCGTGAAACACTTTCTTCATCTGTCATATCTCGCCACCTGATACGCCCTAAGGAATCTTTATCTTCTATTGAGCCATCATCTTTCCTTAATATTGTTTGAAAAACATTACCCCTGAATGGCCTAAATCCTTCCAAATCATTCGAAGACATAGGTCTGTATACATCAAGACACCACTCATTAACATTTCCTGCCATACAATAAAGCCCATAATCATTAGGCCAAAAAGCATCAACAGGCGCAGGTATTGAGGCATTATCATTTAGTGCCCCGGCTACACCCATTAAGTCGCCACGTCCACGCTGGAAATTCGCACGAAAGTGCCCCATATTTTGTTTTGTGTCATTCCTGACATAATCTCCATTCCAAGGGAATAATCTCCTATTATAAATCCTCTCAGGCGAACCAGTGGAGTTTCCGATTAACGACAAAGCTGCATATTCCCATTCAGCTTCTGTTGGTAGCCTGTACCTTGGCAACATGATACCATCTTCCATATTTGCATGGCGTTCGCCACCATCAAGTGTTGGCAAATTCTCCCTGATACCACTTTCATACTGCCCTGCAAGATATGCTTGGGTATTAAAATTATCATCATCAACCTGATTCGGGTTCATCTCAAGGATGCCTTCATCAATCAATAACTTCTCGTTTACCCTATCGGTACGCCATGAACAGTAGTCCTGGGCTTGTAACCAGCTAACACCAACAACAGGGTAATTATGGTAGGCAGGATGCCTAAAATAATACTCGACATAAGGTTCATTATATGAAAGCCTTTTTCTCCACACCAAAGTGTCCGGTAAAGCCTGCAAGTATACATTAGGGTAACTTACGTAAACTCTTTGTAACCAGTTAAGATATTCCCTGTAATCAACATTACGCACTTCGGTTTCATCCATATAATATGATGTTACAGTAAATCTCCTAGGGACATTATTCCAATCATAAATTACATCGGGTTCTGTCCTGCCCATAACAAATGTTCCGCCTTCTACAAAAACCAACCCGGGCCCGTCTTGTTGTTCTGAATAATCAACCACTTCAAATCTCCCCATGTCAGGATCGTTATATTCCCAGCCTGTTGTTGACGACTCACCAGGTGTACCTACCCCACCGCCTTTACTCCCAAAACATGCTGATAATAAAAGTAAAACACCAAAAAGTGTAATAGTTAGAATGTTAGATTTAATTTTCATACTTTTTTCTTTTATTGTTTTTTAATGGTCTTATAGTTTGTTTCACGATAATTGTGAAACAGGTGTTAAAATTATCATTTATTTTATAAAAATAGAGAAAATACTTCAATAAAAAGCTTATTGGCAATTTATTATTATCACAATATATAAAAAATACTATTTTTGCTTCTGCAAATCACTACTGACACACTCAAATATAACTAAAAACTAGGGCAACTTATTGTACCATAATCTTTAATTTTTTTCCTGCAATCGAACAAATATACTAATGATATTTCATGTGAACCAAAAGAATGTTTGATAAACCCAGACAAGTTTGCATCAAAACTATATGCAATTTTTAGTTGCTTAACATCTACATGAAAAGAAAAAATCATCGCATCATAGTGAAATTTCAAATCCTGCCTCAAAAACACGCCCATAGCTGTTTTTGAAACGTCAAAATACATGCCATAATACAACACATTAAAAGTTTGCTGTTTAATGAAAATTATATTTGGTTCTAAAATATAACGTGGCCTTTTTAAACCGTTTTTTATTATCGGGAATGCAGCACCAATATTTGCCGTGATTTTCATAGGTAAAATTGAATTATGTTCCGGTATTACATTATGAGGGATATGGCTGATATTTACCCCAATAAAATATTTTCTGTGACGTAATAAAAACCCTGTTGTTAAATCATGTGTAAATATGGCTTTTGAATTAACCCTTTCTGAACCAGATAACACTGGCCCAAATACTGGGTCAATCATATCGGCAAAAACAAGTCCTGAAGCATTTATACCCCATTGGAATACAGATGCCTGAAGAGCCATTGTTAAAGTGCTTTTGTGATTTATTTTTACTTTGTGTGCATAGATAAAATCGGCATTTATCATTTTAAAAACACCTCCTCCTTGATCATCTTTCATTAGCCTAATACCATAACCGCCATGCAAAACTTCTGAATACTGATCAAAAGATGCTGAGTAACTAACATAAGGGAATTGTGCCCCCGGCCATTGATTTCTATACGAAGCCATAACCCTTGGGCAATAATCTGATCCGGCATATGCCGGGTTTAAATATAATTTGTCAGCAAATAATTGTGAAAATTGCACATCTTGGGCAAGCAAAACATTTGCACTTTGAACAGAAAAGCATGCTGTTAACAAGACGGAACAAAATATTTTATTAAACACTAACATTTTTCTCATAATATTTATTCCATAACTATCATTGCAGATTTAAGGAACTATACAAAACCACAATGACGTAACCACTTAATTAACAGTCTGTTGAACTTACAACAAACTATTATTTATAAAAGCTCGTTTAAATAACTGAATAATACAATAATAATTGTTATTAAAATGCTTGTTTTTTTACAAATTAGATACCATTTTTACAATAAATTAATTGACTTATTTAAATAAACTGTTGTGCGCATAATACCATATATAATTATAATAATTCTCTTTTTAGGTTTTACAAACAACTTAAAATCACAAAATATTGTTTTAAAAAGAACAATAAAATGGCAAAAAAACATTGACAAAACCCAAAATCAAGAAAAATCAGAAACAAATAAAGCTAAAATTTATCAATTTTTTGGGTTTGAAAATGCTGATTTTGGAACAAGGGATGATAATTTCCCTGTGTATTATGAATTAATAGCCTTAGGTTCAGAAAATTATTCGATGCAATTAACTGATATGCAATTTGAAGTTTTTTCGGACTTTGAAAATAAACAATTTGGCAACAACAAAATACCAGCAGACATAAAAGTAGAATACAAAATTCTTCACCAAAGGAAAAAGCCCTATCTATCATTAAATGTTTTCCCTTTTAAAAAGAACTTGCTAAATGGAAAAAATTATAAACTAACTAGTTTTAATGTTGTATTAATCAAGAATAAATATAAAAATCCAACACAAAAAGACAAGTTTTATACTACAAACTCTGTTTTAAACACCGGCACTTGGGTGAAAATTAAATTAAAAGAAAGTGGTATCTACAAAATCAGCTTTGACAAACTACAAAGCATTGGAATTTCCAATCCGGAAAATGTGAGGATTTTTGGAAATGGCGGCTCGATGCTACCAATTAATAATAGCGACAAACAACCCGATGATTTATCTGAAATTGATATTGAAGTTAAAGCAATTAATAATAGCGACAAACAACCCGATGATTTATCTGAAATTGATATTGAAGTTAAAGTTAAAGATAATTATATTTTATTTTATGGCGATGGGGTGGTGCAGTGGAAGTATGATGAAACAAATGAGTTATTTAAGCATGAGCTGAATTTATACTCTGAT
>NBLH01000077.1 GCA_002084525.1 Bacteroidetes bacterium 4572_117
ATCATTTTATCTTTTTCACCTAATGCTTTATCTTTCTCTTTATTTAACATCATTTCTTTTTCTAATTCCTCAGTAGTTTTTTCTAACTTCCCTGATGCTTTTTCAAGTTCCTCCGAGGTTCTTTCTAACTCCCCTGAGGTTCTTTCCAGTTCTCCCGAAGCTTTTTCCAGTTCCCCTGAAGTTTTTTCTAATTGTTGTTTAAAATAGCTAATTTCGTTGTCCCGTTTAATAAGTTCAGCCAAATATGTTGTCTGTATCGGCAGATTTTAAACGGTTTATTATCCGTTCAAGAAATTCAGGGAATATCCTTTTTATTAGCAATAATCTGTGATTGTTTTTTTTATTTTTTGCGTCTTGGTCAAAAAGTTTTAATAAGGCATAAAGTTTTGTTTTGTATTCATCGTTTTCATAATCCTGTTTTTTAATTTTATTCAAATTTGGAAGTTGTACCACCCAAATATCAAAACTCAAATTATCAATAAATCCGTTGTCGTTTTGAAGTTGTTTTTCTTTGAATATCCCTGTCTTTATCCTATTTGTTTTGATTATTAAATCGTCTATTTCATTTTCGATCCTGAAATTGAGAATAAAAATTGGGATTAACCTTATAGGTTTGTTAATTTTTTCAACCGCTTGTGTCCGCGGGTTTATTATTTCTTTTTCTTGTTTTCTCTGAAAATTCGCACTTATATATCGTTTAAACCTGAAAATATCGCTAGCCCTGTTTGCTTTTTGTATCTCAATCATTATCAGTTCTTCTTTGCCGTTAGCTTTTTCAATAACTGCCGTAAAGTCAAGATGGAAAAGCTTAATTTCTTTTTCTGTTTTCGGGTCTTTTATTTTTTCAGTATGAGATATTGGTTCAAAAGCTAGTTTTTTTATCTTCTCGTTTATTAGCGTTGATAATACAATTTTTGCACTTTCGTTGTCTTCCATTAAATATTTGAAAACCACATCATAAATCGGGTTTGGGATTACGAAATAATCATGCTTGTTTAACGAAGCCGAATTATCTTGTATTTTATCTGGGGTTTTCATTTTTTATGAGATTAAAACTTTTTATAGAACAAATTTACGATTTATTACATAAATATCTTATTTTATTTTGCATAAGTGCAATTATGTGTATCTTATTATTGTTACGCAAACATATCCTGGACCTTCTTTATCCCTTCCACTAATCTGTCCACATCGTCAAATGTGTTATAAAAAGCGAAACTTGCACGTACCGTTCCCGTAATATCCAAAAAATCCATAACAGGTTGTGTACAATGGCTGCCTGTCCTTACGGCTATGCCCAGTTTATCCAAAATCATACCTGTATCGTAATGATGGATATTATCAAGAAGGAAAGAAATAGTTGCCGTTTTGTTTTTTGCCTTGCCGTAAATAGTCAAGCCTTCAATTTTTTTTAGGCTTTCTGTTGCATATTTTAATAATTCAGCCTCGTGTTTTGCAATATTTTCAAACCCAACACTATTTATATAATCAATAGCTACACCTAAACTGACTGCACCAACATAATTTGCCGTACCAGCCTCAAATCTAAATGGCGTATCTAGGTAAGTTGTTTTTTCAAGTGTTACATGGTCAACCATGTCTCCCCCACCCTGATATGGCGGCATTTCTTTCAAATATTTTTCTTTTCCATACAGAACCCCAATACCTGTTTCTGCATAAATTTTATGCCCCGAAAAAACATAAAAATCACAATCTAAATCCTGAACATTAATTTGCTCATGTTGAATACTTTGTGCACCATCAATTAATACCGGCACATTAAATTTATGGGCTGTTTCAATAATATCTTTTATTGGGTTTATTGTCCCCAAAGAGTTTGAAACATGGGTTACGGCTAATAACGTTGTTTTTTCATTCAACAAACCGGGTAGTTTATCCAGCTCTAATTCACCATTTTTATTGAAAGGCAAAATTCGCAGTTTTGCTTTTTTTCGCTCACAAAGCATTTGCCATGGAACCAAATTTGAATGGTGTTCCATTGCTGAAATAATAATTTCATCGCCGGCATCGACAAATTTTTCACCAAACGAAAATGCAACAAGGTTAACCGAATCAGTTGTTCCTTTAGTAAATATTATTTCATGTTCATGTTCAGCATTTATAAAGTTTTGCACCTTTTTACGAACTGCTTCATAGGCTTTTGTTGATTGGTCGCTTAAAAAATGGACACCACGGTGGATATTACTGTTTGTTTTTCGATAAAAATCGCTAACAGCATCAATTACCTGTATAGGTTTTTGTGTTGTGGCACCATTATCAAGGTAAACGTAGTCCTTACCATGAACCTTTTGGTTTAGGATTGGAAAATCGGCTCTTATTTTTTCTATGTTAATTGACATAATAATAAATAATTTGCAATTTTATTAATGGTTACATTCCTGTTACTAATTACCAGTTACTAATTTATTCAATCACATGCAGGACACTCATCAATCATAATGCACTGGCCATCAACCTTTTCACCTTTCAACCTATTATTTACTAATATTTGGATATAAAATTTGTACGAATCTATTTCAATTTTATCAATTACATCTTTTACAAATGCCGAAAGCAATAAAGTTTCTGCCCTACGTCGGTTAATCCCCCTTGATTGTATATAAAACAAAGCTTCTTTATCAATTTGCCCCGTTGTTGAACCATGCGAGCAGGCCACATCATCAGCATAAATTTCTAATTGTGGCTTACTGTTTATTTTCGCATATTTGGTTAACAATATGTTTTTATTCGATTGATTTGCAAGGGTTTTCTGGGCATCTTTATCAACCAAAACTTTCCCTTGAAAAACAGCGCTTGCTTTATTATCGATAATACCTTTGTACAATTGGTTGCTTGTGTTATGTGGTTTTGCATGATGCACAAAAACTGTATTATCAAAATGTTGTTCCCTGTCAGGCAGATATAAACCGTTTAAATCAGTTTCGCAGTTTGTGCCTTTGTGTTCCACATTTAAATCGTTACGCACCAACATACCACAAAGAGTAGTTGTACTACTTGAAAAAAAACTATTTGATTGCTGAATAACTTTTACATTATTAAATTGGGTAGAATCTACCCCTTCGCCCTGAAAAATATTGTAACTCAAATGTGCGCCATCTTCAAGGAAAATTTCGGTGGCGATATTTGTTAAAGTATAATTTACTGACAATGAATGATAGCTGTTAATTATTTTTGCTTGGCTATTCTTACTCGCTATAATTAAATTGCGGTATTGCGAAACCGTTTTCCTGTCTTTTCCATCAGAAAGGTTAACTATATGTATGGGTTTGTCAGCTACAAAATTATCTGCAAAATAAATAAAGCTGCCATTCGTTGAGTATACCGTATTTAACGATGTAAAAAAATTACTTGCCCTAATTTCTGATTGACCAAAATATTGCTCAAATAGGTCTTTATTTTCTATTTTTGCAGATACCATTGCTTTAATAATCAAACCATTATCATCATTTTTAATGTCTGAAAAAGTAGGCGCAAAAAAACCATTTATAAAAACCAACCTGTATGCATCCAAGCCAGGTATTGAAAATGAATTAACAATAAAATCGCTTAATCCCCTGTTTTCTGCTTGACTATAATTATGTTGCAATAGCCTATTTAAACTAGTGTGCCTCCACGCTTCATCAGTTTTATCCGGCAATTTAAATTGTTCCAATCTTTTTAGGGCTTTTTCTTTGACCAAACCCTTCGACAGAACCTCAGTCCCATCCTTCTCAAATATCTTAAGAAAATCTTTTTTTGATGTCCGTATTTTTAATGCCATTTTTTTTTAGTAATTAGTTGATTGGTAATTAGTAATTGGTAACTAGTAATTAGCTTTCAAAAACATTATCTTCTTGTGTACCATATTTTGCAATGGGTTCACTTGCTGCATTTTTATAATTTGTTTGATTATTACTAATAGACCTAATATAACTATTTAACATTTTTCCAATATAATGTATGAGCCTAGTCTAAAAAGGCTGAAATAGTACAATCTGAAAATCAGGATTTACCCCTAACCCTAAAGGGCGTCCTGATTTTCAGCGACTTCGCCCTTTAGGGTTAAGGGCGTCCTGATTTTCAGCGACTTCGCCCTTTAGGGTTGGGGTAATAAGTTGCTGAAAATATCGTATTAAGGCTTTTTAGACTGGACTCATGTATATCATCTTTAAAAATTAAAAAGTCAGCTTCGTTTATCAACCCTCTGTTTTTTGCTTTTACTGTCCATTATCTTACAATATGCAAGTTACATATAAGTAAATATACAATTAATTTTGACTGGGTACTTATTTGTATAATCACTAGTTACAAATTACCAGTTTCTAATTACCAATTTATTCTTTTATCCAATCGTAGCCTTTTTCTTCTAATTCAAGGGCCAATTCTTTTCCACCTGTTTTTACAATTTTTCCATTGTATAAAACATGGATAACATCAGGCACAATATAATCCAATAACCGTTGATAGTGTGTAATTACCAAAAAACCGTTTTTTTTATTTTTTAATTTGTTTACACCATTTGAAACCACCCTTAAGGCATCAATATCTAAACCGGAATCTGTTTCGTCAAGTATTGCTAGTTTAGGTTCGAGCATTGCCATTTGGAAAACTTCGTTTTTCTTTTTTTCACCACCTGAAAAACCCTGATTTACAGCCCTATTCGCTAATTTAGAACCTATTTCAACCAGTTCTTTTTTCTCTTTCATCATTTTTAAAAATGCAGATGGCGAAAGGGGTTCAAGACCCTTATGCTCACGGTGCTGTTCAACCGCTGCTTTCATAAAATTAGTGATTGAAACACCCGGAATTTCGATAGGATATTGAAAAGCAAGAAACACCCCTTCGCGCGAGCGTTCCTCTGGCGATAAATCAAGCAAATTTTTACTATTAAATTCAACCTTGCCTCCGGTTACCTCGTAAATTTCCCTGCCAGCAAGAACTGATGCAAGTGTGCTTTTACCTGAACCATTTGGCCCCATAATAGCATGTACTTCGCCTTCCTTAATTTCAAGGTCGATGCCTTTTAGTATTTCTTTGCCATCGATATTGGCTTTTAGGTTTTCTATTTTTATTAATGTTTTGCTCATCTCAATATATTGTTAAATTGCTCTATTGTTAATTGTTTTGCCTAGTGCAAATTTAAGGCATGCCATGTATCTACAACATACATCATCAAAACCTCAAATCCCCACATCTTCACATCTCCAAATTTTTTAATTACTAATATTTACCCAACACTACCCTCTAGAGTTAAGGCTAATAATTTTTGTGCCTCAACAGCAAACTCCATCGGTAATTTATTTAAAACCTCTTTAGCAAAGCCGTTAATTATCAGGCTTACAGCACTTTCAGTATCTAGGCCACGTTGATTGCAATAAAAAATCTGGTCTTCTGAGACTTTCGAGGTTGTTGCTTCGTGCTCAACAATTGCGCTTGGGTTTTCCGATTCAATATACGGAAATGTGTGTGCGCCACAAGTATCACCAATAAGTAAAGAATCGCATTGTGAATAGTTTCTAGCATCATGAGCTTTTGGCCCAATTTTTACTAAACCTCGATAACTGTTATTGCTTCGGCCCAACGAAATACCCTTTGAAATGATGGTACTTTTGGTTTTTTTACCAATATGTATCATTTTTGTACCCGTATCGGCTTGCTGAAAGTTATTGGTAACAGCAACTGAGTAAAACTCGCCTACTGAATTATCGCCTTTTAAGATTGTGCTTGGATATTTCCATGTTACAGCCGAACCTGTTTCAACTTGTGTCCACGATATTTTTGAGTTGTCGCCTTTGCAAATACCACGTTTGGTAACAAAATTATATACCCCTCCTTTACCCTCTTTATTGCCGGGATACCAATTCTGGACAGTAGAATATTTCACTTCGGCATCTTTCAAGGCAACAATCTCTACAACAGCTGCATGCAGTTGATTTTCATCTCTTTGTGGTGCTGTACAGCCTTCAAGGTAGCTAACATACGAGCCTTCGTCGGCAATTAGCAATGTGCGTTCAAACTGGCCGGTATTTGCTTGGTTTATCCTGAAATAAGTAGAAAGCTCCATCGGGCACCTAACCCCTTTTGGGATGTATGCAAAAGAGCCATCAGTAAAAACAGCAGAATTAAGTGCTGAATAAAAATTATCGCCTGCAGGTACGACAGAAGCTATATATTTTTCAACCAATTCGGGGTAATCCTGAATGGCTTCGCTAATTGAACAAAATATTATCCCTTTTTCTTTTAATGTTTCTTTGAAAGTAGTGTGAACCGAAACACTATCCATTACTACATCAACTGCTACTCCAGACAAGGCTTTCTGTTCATTAAGTGGGATACCAAGTTTTTCAAAAGTTTTAATAAGTTCAGGGTCAACCTCATCAATACTGTTATATTTAGCAGTACTTTTAGGTGCCGCATAATAGCTAATAGCTTGAAAATTTGGCTTTTCATACTCTAAATGCCCCCAATCGGGCTCTGTCATAGTTAGCCATTTCCTGAATGCCTTTAAACGAAAATCGAGCATAAATTGTGGCTCATTTTTTTTGGCTGATAGTTGCCTGATAATATCCTCGTTTAAACCAGCAGGGAAAACTTCTGTTTCAATATCCGTTACAAAACCGGCTTCGTATTCTTTTTCGCTTAATTCAGTTATTATTTTATTGTCGTCGTTTTTGCTCATGTCATAAACAAGTTCTAGTAATTTAATATTAGTGAGTAAACAAAAGGTGTTTATTTACCGAAAAACATCAAATTTTTGCATTAAAATTAGCTATCTTCCTAACAAATAGGTTTTTGTTATTTATAATCAATCTAAATAAAGGGCAAAGATAAAAAATTATTCCAATCAGAATTATGATTTATTCACAATTTAACAAGTTTTGCGATACACCAAAGTTTTTTATCTTTAGAAAATTTTAAAAAATAAAAAATAATGAGCTTTTTCCCAAAAAACAAAACTGGTTTTGAAGATGTTTTAAACCAAATGCAAGATTTTGGTAAAAATGACAGCAATTGGCGAGATGGTAAAACGTGGAGCCTTGTGTATCATGCCGGGAATGAGCATTCAGACTTCATAAAAAAAGCCTACAGTATGTATTTTACCGAAAATGCCTTAAACCCAATGGCTTTTAAAAGTCTGAAAAGGTTTGAACATGAGGTAGTTCGTATGTCAGCAGAAATATTCCATGGAGCAGGACACGCTGTTGGTACAATGTCATCGGGCGGAACAGAAAGCATACTATTGGCAGTAAAAACATACCGTGATATGGCAAATGCCAAAAAAGGGTTAATCCGACTACCTAAAGCAATTAGCCCGAAACCAGAAATGATAGTACCTGAATCTGTTCATGTAGCTTTTACAAAAGCAGCACATTATTTTGGTGTTAAACTTGTTGTAGCACCACTCGATAAACAATACAGGGTTAAGGTTAAAGCAGTAAAAAAACTTATAAACAGGAACACAATCCTTATTGTTGGTTCAGCCCCTAATTACCCATTTGGAACTGTTGACCCTATTGAAGAGTTAGGCCAATTGGCTGAACGTAAAAACATCCCCCTTCATGTGGATGCATGCTTAGGTGGTTTTTTGCTTCCATTTATTGAAAAAAACGGTGGTGATATCCCATTATTTGATTTTAGGGTAAAAGGTGTCAGCTCAATTTCGGCAGACATACATAAGTATGGTTTTGCGGCAAAAGGTGCATCTGTTATTTTGTATAGGGATATGAGTTACTTAAAACACCAGTTTTTTGCCGAAGAAAACTGGCCGGGTGGTATGTTTGTATCGCCTGCCTTGCTAGGTACTCGGCCAGGAGGGGCAATTGCTGCTGCATGGGCATCGTTAACAGCCCAAGGTGAGGATGGCCTTAAAGAAAAAGCTGCACTAGTAATGAAAATTACTAAACAAATTCAAGAAGGTATTAAATTAATAAAGCAGCTTGAAATAAACGGGGAACCTGAAGCTGGAATATTTTCATATCGTTCTGTTGATGAGCAAATTAACATTTATGCTGTTGCAGATATTTTAGAAGAAAAGGGCTGGCATACAGATAGGCAGCAAAAGCCCGAATGTTTACACGTGATGATTACCCCGGCGCACGAAAATGTGGTTGAAAATTATCTGCAAGACTTGAAAGAGGCAATTTCGATAATTAAACAATCGCCTGAAAAAAACAAAACAGGAAACGCTGCCATGTACGGTATGATGGCAAATATCCCTTTTAGGGGGATGATAAAAAAAGAGTTGCTTAAAGTTATGGAAGAAATGTACAGCGTTTCAGGCGAGACCCCGACTTTAGATAACCAGGGACAAAATGATTTGAAAACAATTATTGCACAAAAATTTCTTGATTTACGTGCTAAATTTAAAATATTTTAATAAAAACTATTACATTATGCTAATTTTACTTACTGCTTTTTATGTTTTTTTTCCGGCTTTGATACTTTATTTTTGTTACAAATATAAGGTTATTGATAAAATAGGTGCCGTTGTCCTTTCGTATTTTTTTGGCTTAATTTTAGGAAATTCTGGGATTTTACCCGAAGGCACCGACAAAATCCAAGATATAATCGCCACCATAACAGTACCATTGGCTTTGCCTTTGTTGTTATTTTCGCTTGATTTAAAAAATGCAGTAAATTTAGCGGGAAAAACCCTGTTATCCATGCTATTATCAGTAGTAAGCCTATTTGTTATTGTTTATGTGGGTTGGGTAATTTGGGGCGAGCACCTACCCGAACACTGGAAAACAGCAGGTATGCTCATTGGGGTTTATACTGGGGGCACACCAAATTTGGCAGCAATTAAAACAGCCCTCGATATTTCATCAGAAACTTACATTTTAACACACACTTACGATACACTTATTTCAATTGTATTTCTTGCATTTTTTATTACTATTGGCCAAAAGGCGTATGGTTTAATCCTGCCCCACTTTAAAAAGCAACAAAATATCGACATAGAAAATACCGGGATAAACAATATGGAAGATATAAATTCATACCGCGGCATTTTTAAGAAAAACACTATCCTACCAATTTTGGCAGCAATTGGCATTTCATTTTTGATTTTAGCCGTTGGGGCAGGCCTAAGCGAACTTGTACCCGAACAATATTCAATGATGACAGCAATACTTGCTATAACCACATTGGGTTTGGCAGTTTCATTAATAAAAAAGGTAAACAATATAAAAAAAACCTTTCAGGTGGGTATGTATTTTATCCTAATTTTTTGTTTAGATGTAGCATCAATGGCAAAATTTGAAAATATAGATATGTCGTCGCTTTATTTGCTTTATTATGTTGCATTTGCAATTGGCGGGACTATGATATTGCATATTTTCTTTTCGTTTTTATTTAAAATAGATAGAGATACAACAATTATAACATGCACAGCATTAGTATGTTCGCCACCTTTTGTGCCGATTGTTGCAAGTGCTTTAAAAAACAAGCAAGTAGTTTTGCCTGGTCTAACTGTTGGTATTATCGGCTATGCAATAGGGAATTATTTGGGTGTTACATTGGCTCTTTTATTACAGCCTTAATGGTAACAATTCAGTATCTCTAAAATGCCGGGAACAAGCCTGATAAGACTTGAATATGAATAATCCCGTATGAAATGCGGGGTAGATCACAAAAAACATCACAAGCCTGAAAGGCTAAATCATATAATTATAATTTTGTAAAGTAGTAATAGTATTGATAGCCTAAATTTATTGATTGCCATGGAACATAAAGGCAAGCAACTGATTATATACAACATAATTGGGGAAGAAATACCGGAATTTGAAGTATTGGAAAGTTATATTAATCACATTCCTGCTGATGAATATGAATTCAGGTTCCATCCTGATAAATTAAATTTAAGTGGATATGAGTTGGTAGAATTAAAAGGGAACAATCTTTTTGTCTGGAACCAATCAAAGCTTAATAACATTTCTATCTTTCCGTTTACTATACAAGCTTAATTATTTAGCAAAAATTTGGCATTACTGCAAACTTAGTGGGCAACTAATTATAATGTGTTTGGTTATTTGTTTATACGTTTATTTGTTTATCTCTCACTGTTCATGTATGCTGGCTATAACCAGATAAACAAATCAACAAATAACCATTGTAAATTTATATAAAAATTACTTTATGGTTAAGTACCCACTAAAATAGTAGTAAAACCAAAAATATAGACCTGTACAACAAAACCCAATCAATACACACGTGCATCATAAGCCCTGAGTTCTTTTCGTAGGCCTTTTGCATTGCCGCTTACTTTTTCAAGAAGTGCCCAAAAACCTTTGCCATGGTTTTTTTCGATGGTGTGGCAAAGTTCATGCAATATAATATAGTCGATTAAATAATCGGGCAAACGCATCAAATGCAAGCTAAGGCTAATTTTGTCATCATGCGAGCAACTCCCCCAACGGCTTTTGGTGTTTTTAATGTTTAGGTTTTTATATTTGAAACCGTGTTTTTCGGCTAAATCTTTTACTTTTCCGGGCAGTATTTCCCAGGCTTCAATTAGCCAGGCACGTTCTATCCCTTTTCGTATCCCGGTTTGCACACGTTCGTCTCTTACATTGATGTTGTTTGGGTACTTAATCCGAACCTCTGAATCAATAATTTGGACATAAAACCTATTACCTTTTGCTTTTTCTAGCTTTAGCTTATGCGAACGGGTAAAAAACTCAGTAGTTTCTGTAAAAACAGTCAGTTTTTCTTCATGCTCAGCCATTTTATCAAGGCTTTTCTTTATCCAGTTTTGTTTTTCAACAATAAACGCCTCGGCAGTTTTGTAACTTACACTGTTTGGTAAAACTGCAAGCACCCCGTCAAAAGGTTTTACTTTTATTGAAAGCCTTTTTGCCCTGATACTTTTTTTTAGCTCAATTTCGCCAATTCCTTTGATATAGATTATTTTGTTTTGCATTTATTTTTTCAATGCTTTTTTATTGTTTTATCAGATTCTGGTTTTATTTTGTATATTTATCTTTTGTTTTCAGATATACCCAGTTAAATTTTATGCAAATGAACAATTTTATTTTTAAATTGGCAATATTGCTACTTGCGATAATGCTACAATCCAAACTTTTTGCACAAGAAAAACCTGAATATGTAGTTGTAATTCATGGAGGTGCAGGTGTTATAAAAAAAGAAAACATGTCGGCTGAAAAAGAAGCTGCTTATATAAAAAAAATAAACGAAGCCCTTCAAACTGGAAAAACCATTTTAGAAAAAGGCGGAACAAGTATTGAAACAGTTATTGCCGTGATTAAAATAATGGAAGATTCCCCACTTTTTAATGCAGGCAAAGGTGCTGTTTTTACACATTCCGGTAAAAACGAAATGGATGCTTCGATTATGGACGGCAAAACATTAAATGCCGGTGCCGTGGCAGGGGTGGACAACATAAAAAACCCTATAAGTTTAGCTTATTCCGTAATGACCAAGTCGAAACATGTAATGCTTTCTGGTAAAGGCGCTTCGGAATTTGCTAAAAATCAAGGCATTGAAATTGTTGACCCAAAATACTTTTTTACCGAAAGACGTTGGAAAAGCCTACAAAAAGTACAGGAAAGAGAAAAAAAGAAGCTTGAAAACGAAAAAGAAAAACACGGGACAGTTGGCTGTGTTGTTTTAGATAAATATGGAAACTTGGCAGCCGGCACTTCAACAGGTGGTATGACAAACAAACGATATGGCCGCATTGGCGATTCACCGATAATTGGTGCCGGGACTTATGCAAATAATGCTACTTGTGCTGTTTCGTGCACGGGGCATGGCGAATTTTTCATAAGGTATGTTGTTGCTTATACGGTTTCGGCACTTATGGAATATAAAAATTTAAGTTTGCAAGATGCCGGAGATGAAATAATCAACAAAAAACTAAAATCTGCCGGTGGCAGCGGGGGGTTGGTCTCGGTTGACAAAAACGGGAATGTATCTATGCCTTTTAACACAGCGGGTATGTTCCGTGGGTTTTTAAAATCGACAGGCGAGAAAAAGGTGCTTATTTATAAGAATTAATATTAAAATACAATTCCTTTTAAACATTCTACACTTGCATCAATAGGGTCTGGCATTTCCAGCATATTTTTCACCGCTTGCAAATCCTTTAACCCACTACCAGTCAACAATATAACATTGCTTGAATTGTCAGCTAATTTATTATTTTTCTGATAATATAGTAATCCGGCAAATGCAGTTGCAGCAGCCGGTTCGGCAAACAAGCCTGTGTTTTTCGATAATATGTGCGAAGCTTCCAAAATTTCGTAATCAGCAACACCAAGGTACTCGCCACTATAATTTTGGATAAACTGTTTTGCCATATAAAAATTACGTGGAATGTCAACTGAAATAGAATCGGCAATGGTGTTGCTTGCTTTTACCTGAAAGTTTTCATTTTCGATATTATTTATGATATTGTTACTGCCTTTTGATTGTACCGCCACAATAATTGGCATTTTATTAATGATGTTTAGTTTTAGCAAATCTTCAAAGCCTTTGTAAACGCCTGAAATAATGACGCCATCGCCAACGGGAACAAAAATACGATCAGGAATCCTAAAATTTAGTTGTTCAAAAAGCTCAAACGAAACTGTTTTTTTTCCTTCAATTGTTAAAGGGTTATATGCAGTATTTCTATTGTACCATCCAAACTCTTTAGTTGCAGCAATGCTTAAATCAAAAGCATCGTCGTAAGAGCCTTTTACCGGAACCAATGTTGCGCCATACATCAATATTTGTGTAAGTTTTGCCAGCGGTGCACTTTCAGGCACCAAAACAATCGCTTTTTGAGCCTGTGCAGCACAAATACCTGCTAATGAGGAGCCTGCATTACCCGTTGAAGCGGCCACAATAGTATCAATATTGTTTTCTTTGGCATAGGCTGATACTATGGCAGATGCTCTATCTTTAAATGAGTAGGTTGGATTTTGCGAATCGTCTTTCAGGAAAAGATTAAATGGGAGTTTTGAATTGTTTAATTTTTCAATTTTGTATAAGGGTGTATTCCCCACATTCAAATTTGGAAAGCTTTTAATATTATTTATGGGTAAAAGGTCAATAAAATTGCTTTTTTTTAGATATTCCCATAGTTTAGGGTTTCTATTATCCGATGAAAATTTGTTTTTTATCTCATCATAGTTATAAATTGTTTTTAAAACCCCTTTAGGGGGTAAATTATCGGTGTTTTTATTGTTACAGTCAGGGCACAGGTATATTAGTTTATTACCGGGGTATTGTTTGTTGCAATTAATGCATTGGTAGTTGAATTTATTTGAAGTTTTTTCCATGAATTGCTTAATTAGAATTTGTCTATAAAGTCATCACATTTATCTTGCGCCCATTCAGGGCTATTGTAATGCACTGATTCTCAACCCTGCACTATGCACAGGGCTAATGCTAACCTCCCACTTTGGGGCTTAAATAAAAAAATACCGACGAATTGAATAAAATATCAACTTTACGGGTACTCGTAGCTGGCATTTAATCAAATGAAAGAATTTACAGTTTCTTATTGGTCAAGTTATGTAAAAAATCGGAATTTAGGGCATAGCTCATTAGACCTTTTTTTACAGGTGATAGCCTAAGAAACCCGCCAACCACAAGGTGTTTTTTTACTTTTTATTTCAGGATTGCTTTCAGGTTTCATCTCAATAACATTTACCGGGCAGACTTTAGCGCATTTACCACAACCATTGCATTTATCTTCGTCTACTTCAGCAATATAAGTTGATGTAACAATGGTGTTAGGATAGCCATGTTTGCTTACACCTAATAATAAATTACAACAACAACTACAGCATTGGCAAATAAAAGATGCATTGTTTTTTACATTATCGGCGTTTAGCACTAAATTATGCTCTTTTGAAATAGCCAAATTATCCAGCATTTCGCTTTTTGAAATTTCACGGGCAAAATTATTTCGAATTAAGTATTCAGCACTTGAACCAAACGATGAACAAGTTTCAAGTGGTACATCACAATGTTTTTCACCAATATGCATTTTTTCGTGCCTGCAAGAGCAAATACCTACCGAAAACTTTTTTGATTTTTCAACCATTTCAGTAGCTTTCTCATAATCAAGTATTTCAACAAATTCTGATGGGAGTATTGTTTCTTCATGTGGCATAGTTCGCATGATGGAAATCTTCTCATTGTTTCCAAAGTTTGCATCATAAAACCCACCGGGCATTTGCATATATTCGTGAAATAAATGTGCCCATTTTTTGGTGTTAAGACCTTGACCGGTCCGCATCATTGTATATTCAAATATACCAACCGCCAAAGGCGAAATAATGTACAGGAATTTGTTTTTAGCTTTTATGTCCATCACTAAACCTTTAACACAAAGCGATTTTAATAAACGTTCGAGCTTGGTTTTTTCAATTCCTGTTTCGCGTTGAATACGGCCAAAACTAGCAAGCGAATATGGCATTTTAACAATCAGCTCTGCTTCCTCATGAGAATAAAGTTCTTTTAAAATAGCATATAGCTGTTTGTTCATTGGTGTCCTGATAGTAGAACCATCAATTTTTTTACCTAATTTCTGATAAATGTCTTTTCCTACAAGATGTCCCATGATAAATGCTTAAGGTTAGCGAATAAATATGTCAAAGGCTTTGGTTTAAGTATTCTGTGTTTTTAATATATTTTTTATAATTAGCGGCGGCATTTCCCGTTGAAGGACGGGAAATGCTACGGCTAATTATTATCCCAGAATATTTAAATCAGAGCAATGCCAAACTACAACTATCTGAATATCACACTATTGCATTGTCTTAACAAGCGACATATTATTTACGAACTATATCCGTACTAACGCTCAAGCGGTCGGACGGGTGTATACTTTCCATATTTATTTAAGACGCTTATTATACTAGTTGCGCTTTTCTTTCGAGTTGTTCAAATAATTCCGATAACAATTGTCATTTTAAATTAAGCACCTGTGCTTTTTTATATGTAAACCCTGAGTAATATAAATAATTGATATTCTTTCAAATATCAAATTTGAATTTACAATTAATTTTTAACAGGTGCTTACTACCATTTTAGTTCATCATATTCAACCAAAAATGTTGAAACTTCAACATTTTTTATATTTTCAGTTTGTTCTATTACCGTTTTCGGATACCTAATCCCTTTTGGGCAAAACACTAAATAAATACCTTTTTTTAGCCCAAGGCTTTTGCAATAATATGCAATTTGTTTTTTTCCGTCAATGAACTTGCTGGGGCTGTAATAGACTTTGGTTTCAATTAAAAATTCTTTCCCGTCAAAATTTAAAATCATATCACTTTTTCCCAAGCCCGTATCGGCCTCCCTGTATATTTTCCCTTTAAGTTCCTGAACAACGGCAGTTATAAAGGTTTCAAAGCTATATATCAAGGCACTTTCCTTAATTGACTTATAGTTACCTTTATCGTCTTTTTCTAAAAATACCTTAAAACTTCTACGTTTTACATATTCTTTATAAGCCGAAATTAATTTTTCTACTTTAAAAGTACCATCAACATCAAAATATTCTTCTCTAAAAATTGTCCTGCTGATTTGGCTTTTTTCTCCATTAGAGTATGGATAAAAGGCATCGTACAATCTTTTTTTGTAAAATGGAACCCAAAAAATAACATTGCCATTTTTATCTTTTCGGATTAATCCGTTTGTATGTAAAAGTTTTATACTTTCCCTGTCAATCTCAAAGGGGATTACATTTTCAGTAAATAGCAACCTTTCTACAAACCCTCTGGCTTCACGTGCTTTGTTTAAAATGTTTGAAAAGTTTTTGTCAATAGCCTCGGTCAAATACCAATCTTCTACTTTTAAATAGTCTTTGTAGCTCAGCATTCTTTTATCAAGATTATTATCTACAAGTACTTTTGCAAATCCATTAACCAGTCCGGGTTGTCCTGCTGTAATCTGGTAAATCTTGTTTTTTACTTTTTTATTAAATAATTGCCCGGTTTCTGTTTCGTGTTGCTGAAGAAGCCCATTAACTTCTTCAGCAGTAAAATATGGGACATTAAGGTCGTCAGCAATATTGAAAGGACTGGCATTATCCTGTACCACACCTACAATATTTGATACACCTACAAGAATTACACTTTTAAGGCAATGACTATCGCGTGAATGGTAAGCGTTTCTGATAGAATGTAAAAAATCGCCAAAATACTCTTCGTTTATGCCTTCAACTTCGTCAATTATTAATACACATTTTTTGTTTTTTATTTCTGAAATAATACTGAATATTTTAGCAAAATCAGTTTCGTTTTTTAAATCAAGCCCCCAAAATTCTTTAATTTTTTTTGTAAAATCATAAAGGAAACTTTCAAGTGGGGCGTTTTTATAATTTTCAAAATTAATATGGGCAACTTTATAGCTCTCTTTTTCTAATTCTACTGCAAGTTGTCTAAAATAAGTGCTTTTCCCTGTTTGGCGGGGTGCCCAAATTGTAAAATACCTTTCATCCTTTACTAAATCTATTCCATTTTTAATTAGTTTTACTCTTTCAATAGTATAATGTTTTGCAGGAATGTTAGGACCCGATGTATTAAATTTTCTCATTATCTGCAATTTTTAATTTCCCAAAAGTTAAGGATTATTATTGAATTTTAAAATGGACACACTCGTCTTAAATCCCTTTCAAAACCCCGGTCCTTTCATTAAACTCATTTATCAATTCATCCCACCTGTCAACTTGATTAAACATTGTGTCCCAGATATTTCTATCGTACCACAATTGTTCTAAATCTTCAACATCTTTAGCTTGCTGTTCAACCCAGGTAAAATATTTAAGATTGTGTATCGCTCTCCTGTCCTGATAATTGAGCTCACGCATATTATCAATTTGCTGGCCAAGCATACACTTTTCAAAATCTTTTGCAGCCTGAATTTCAGTATAACTGCCTCTTTCAGCTCTTAATTCTTCAATGCGCGACAAATACATTTCTGATGAATCAGTTGCTATGCTAAGGATGACGTCGTCGGATGTCATTTCGTAATATTTTGCGGTTTTTATTGCCGAAAGCAAGTTTCCGATACCTGAAATACCTAATAAAGGTAAAATCTCAATAATTTCATCGCTGACACCCTGCGATTTTAGGTACTTTTTGCCTTTATCTTCATTAAATAAACGTAAAAGGCGCATGGTGTCTTCATCATCAATAGCAGTAACCGCATCCGTGTTTTTTACATTGTGTATCCATGGGATATGCTTATCGCCAATGCCTTCGATACGGTGGGCACCAAAACCATTTCGTAAAATAGTTGGGCATTGTAATGCTTCAGAGGCAACTACTTTGGTGAAAGGATGGATAGTCCGCAAATAATCACCTGCCGCAATTGTACCTGCCGATCCAGTTGCAGAAATGTAAGCCGCTAAATGGCTTTTTTCTGTTTTTACGATATTGTAAACCTCTTCAATAGCATTTCCGGTAATATTGTAATGCCATGCCGAATTACCAAACTCATCAAACTGGTTAAAAATAACCACATCGTCCCTGGTCCTGCGTAGCTCCCAACATTTATCATAAATTTCTTTAACGTTCGATTCACTTCCGGGTGTAGCAATAACCGTAGAATCAGCTTCATCACGCAACCACTCAAAACGTTCGCGGCTCATTTCTTCAGGCAGTATGGCAATTGCCTCGGTATCCATAATTTTTGAATCAAAAGCACCACCACGGCAATAATTCCCTGTTGATGGCCAAACAGCTTTATGGAAACTCGGATCGAATTCGCCCGTTGTAATCCGTGGGGCAAGGCATCCGTATGCGGCACCAACTTTATGCGAGCCTGTAGGAAACCATTTCCCAACCAATAGCACAATACGTGCATCAACACCGGTAAGTTCTTTGGGTAATTCCACATAATTAGGTTTACCATATAAGCCACCAAATTCTTTAGGCTCATTTTTCCATGTAATACGGAATAGGTTTAAGGGGTTAAAATCCCAAAGCCCAATATTTTTTAACTGCTCTTTAATTTTGTCAGGGACTAATTCCGGGTTTTTCTGCTGGGCAAAAGTTGGAAGGATAATCCCTTTTTCACGATATCTTTTTATAGCATTTTCTAAGGCCTTTTCATTGGTGATTTTTGTAATTGCTTTTATCATAGTCTTTCTATTTTTTTGTTAAGTGTTCAAAAATAGTGTTTTTTATAGATAAACTACATTTTTGTTCTAAATTATTAAGACCAAACAACTGCCATAAATTACAATCAAAGTATAAACTGTCCCTTTTTTCTTAATCTGTGTTTAATAGTGCAAGCATAAACTCATTCCCTTTTAATATTCCATAAAAACCTTTTTTTACGCTTTCTTCATTGTATTCTGAAACAGAATCGCCAATGTTGCTAGGCCTAAAAATGATAAAAGGTACAGCCTCACGAGTATGTGTTTTAATATCGCATGGGGTTGGATGATCCGGTATCAGGGCAATAGTTACAGCTTCGTCCATCTTGGCTGTTTCTTCCATAATGTACTTTACAACCCGGCTATCAAGATATTCGATTGTTTTTTTCTTTAATTTGTAATCGCCTTCATGCCCGGCTTCATCGCTTGCTTCAATATGCAGATAAACTAAATCAACTTCTTTAAGGGCATCAACCGCCGCTTTTGCTTTTCCTTCATAATTTGTATCATATAAACCTGTTGAACCTTCAACTTTAATGGCTTTCATCCCGGCATATTTCCCAATACCATATAATAGGTCAACCGCTGAAATCATTGCACCCGAAACACCATACAATTCTTGCAAGGTTTTCATTTCAGGCTTTGTGCCAGGTGACCATGGCCATATTGAATTAGCAGGGTCTTTACCCTTTGAAATTCTTTTCTGATTAACAGGGTGTTTGCTTAGTATTTCCTGCGCTTTTAAAATAAGCCCATTAAGAAGATTTGAAAATGCTTTGTCATTATCAACAGGTCTTGGGACAACATCTTTAAAAGGTGTTCCGGTTACATCGTGTGGAGGAATACATTCCACATTGTTAATACCGCCCTTAATCACCAGTAGATGACGATAACTAACACCCGGATAGAACTTTATTTTTTCAGTCCCCAGTTCTTCCTGTAAAGCTATAATTAATTCATGTGCTTCTGTGTTACTAATATGGCCGGCTGAATGATTTTTTATTTTTTCATCTTCAATGCAAATCAGGTTACAGCGCATTGCAATATCTGTTTCTTCAAGTTCAATACCCATACTGGCAGCCTCAAGTACACCTCTGCCTTGATAAACTTTTTTAACATCGTAACCTAGAACGGCCATATTTGCCACCTCGCTACCGGGGGGCATATCTTGTGGAACAGTAATTAGCTTTCCACAACGCCCTTTTTTGCATAATTCGTCAATATTAGGGGTGTTGGCCGCCATTAATGGTGTTTTGTTTCCAAATTCGGCTATGGGGCTATCTGCCATGCCATCTCCAAGAATTATAATATGCTTCATAATTTTATATTTTGAAATTAAGAATTTTTGAACAAACAAATCTTGAACATTCTTATTTATACTTTGTTTTTAAATATGATTTAAAATCAGGATATGTATTCCCAACTTTATCGTAATGTTCTTTTTTATTTTCAAGACCTTTTAGGCTTTCAGGTAATTCAGGGTCAAGGCCTAATATATCAATTATCTGTTCAGGGAATTTTGCCGGATGTGCGGTTTCTAACGAAATGCAAAGTTTATCAGCGTCAGTTTCATTTTGTTCTAAATATTCTGTCAACCCTTTCCAGCCAACCGCTCCATGGGGTTCAATAAGGACATTGTGTTTTTCGTATGTTTCTTCAATTGTTTCTTTTGTTTCTTTATCAGAAACGCTAATTGAAAATATATCCTTGCGCATTTCATCCATATTAGGCGATTTTAATATTTCACCCTTTTCGTTCATCTCCCCATTGTATAAATCAACAAGACGGGCAAGGTTACTTGGGTGGCCAACATTCATTGCACTAGAAATACAATTTTCTGATGGTTCTATTTTATTATACTTGCCAGAATTCAGAAACTTAGGGAATTCATCATTTTTATTTACTGAAATAATGAATTTTTTAATAGGAAGCCCCATCCTTTTTGCAAATATGCCACCCATCATATCCCCAAAATTACCTGACGGGATTGAAAAAATTACCTCATCGTCTCCTTCCTTTTCTCTTAACCTTGAATATGAATAGAAATAATAAATAATTTGTGGGACTAATCTGCCAATATTAATAGAATTAGCCGATGAAAGACTCAGGTAATCTAAATCAGGATCTGTAAATGCCATCAAATTTTCCATCAAGTGAAATGATTTTAATGTTTTCCCCTAGGGTGGTCATTTGCTTCCTTTGGCGGTCAGTTACCTCATTTTCAGGGAATAACACCAATACATTTATATTGCATTTGCTATTGCACTACCTGTATCGCCAGATGTAGCGGTTAAAATCAAAAGTTTTTTATTCTCTTTTTTTAAGTAATGCTGCATAAGCCTTCCCATCATCCTTGCGGCAAAATCTTTAAATGAGGCGGTCGGCCCCTGGTCCAAACGCATTATGTACTTGTTGCCATATACTTTTTCAAGGGGGATATCATAGTTATAGGCATCTTTAAGCATTGATAATAATTCCTTATCTTCAATTTGTCCTTTTAAAAATTTACGGCTCACTTCAAAAGCTATTTCATAATATTCTTTATTGGTAAAACCATTAATTTCTTCTTTTGTGAAGGCAGGAATTTCTTGTGGCATATAAAGTCCCTTATCTGGTGCAAGCCCATTTAGCAGTGCTTCGCTAAAAGTAACTGCTTTAACTTTTTTGTTTGTCGAATAAAAATAAATTGGATCCATAATTTAAATCGTAATTAAATAATTAAGGTCAAAGACCTATTTTTTTTGCAAATTTACCCCTGACAGGGTCTGAAACCCTGCCTGGGATATAATATAATTCACTAAATAAACAGTATTGATTCACCAGTTGG
>NBLH01000078.1 GCA_002084525.1 Bacteroidetes bacterium 4572_117
TATAAACAGATGAACCTAAAAATTGTATTTACCGATTCAGGCCTTGGTGGTTTAACCATAATGGCAGACTTTGCCAAACTAGCAGAATATCACAACATTAATGTAGATTTGATATATTTTAACGCACAATATAGCGATGATTTTGGCTATAAAAAAATGGATGGCAAAACTCAGGTTGAAGTTTTTACCAATGCATTAACATCGATGCAAAATTTATATAAACCTGATATTATAGCCATAGCTTGCAATACCCTTTCGGTTGTTTATCAAAGATCGGAATTTTCAAAACAAAACAAAACTAAGCTTATTGATATTATAAAAACCGGACAATCGCTAATTAATGACAATAGCAATGGTTCAATTATACAGGTAGCTATGCCAACAACAATTGAATCAGGGATTTATTTAAACCCAAACAAAAAAATAGTTGGTGTTGCTTCTGATGATTCATTGCCAGGTACTATTGAAAGTGGCAATAATCAGAAAATTGACAGAATTTTAGAAACAGTTTTTACCCAAGCAAAATCAGAGATTGACAAAAGGAAGTTAAGTAACACCGATGTCTCTTTGTTTTTAGGATGTACGCACTTCCCTATTATCGCAGATAGATTTATTGAAAAGGCTAAAGATTTTGGAATTCAAATAAACACTTTACTTAACCCAAATGCAAAGTTTAGTCAATTATTATTGAATGAAGTATCAAAAAAAACTGAGCAAATAACTAAGGACACCGAAAAAAAGCCAAAAAAAAGCATTAAAGTTGTTTCAAGGCTAAAATTTAAAGACCTTGAAATTAAAAACATTTCAGCAATCGCCGAAAAGCAGTCGCCCGAAACAGCGCAAGCCTTAATAAATTATGAATTAAAGCCTGATTTATTCTAAGACCGTTTAAATTTTATTTCGTTTTTTAGAGCTTGCTTTCTGATAACTGTGCCGTTGTTTTTGTTCGAAATTATTAAGAAAAAAGTGGTATTACTGAAAACTTAGTGGAAATAAAAAAAAGGGATAGTAGTTTGAAGTCAGAAGACCGAAGTTTGCTTACTTCCGACTTCGGTCTTCTAGCTTTCCACCTTAACAATATTATAAACCTTGTAACATTAAAAACAATTTACCTACTTCGCCGGCAAAACAAGTATCTTTTGGTATGGCAAAATCTAAGTCCGACGATAAAACGGCGACAATCACGGCTAAATCAAATGCAGGGTCGTCTACTTTTATTCCACCGGTAATATTCAGGAATACATCCTTAACAGACAATTTAAAACCAGCCCTTTTTTCTAAAACAGCAAGTAACATATTTAAGCGCCTCAAATTATAACCTGTTGACGAACGTTGCGGTGTACCATAGGCTGCTGAGCTTACAAGTGCCTGTACCTCAATCATGAACGGGCGCATCCCTTCAATGCTGGCAGAAATACTTATACCGCTCAAACCTTCTTCGTGATCTGATAATAAAAGTTCGCTTGGGTTGCTGACTTCACGTAAACCGGTTTGGATCATTTCAAATATCCCCATTTCAGATGTTGAACCAAAGCGGTTTTTTGTTGCCCTTAAAATACGGTAAACATTATTTTTATCTCCCTCAAATTGTAAAACAGTATCAACAATATGCTCTAATACTTTAGGGCCAGCCAAACTTCCTTCTTTTGTAATGTGGCCAATTAAAAAAACAGGTTTCGCATGTGTTTTGGCATATTGTAAAATTTGTGTGGTACATTCCCTAATTTGCGAAACCGTGCCCGGGGTCGATTCAACCCTACCTGTATAAATTGTTTGTATTGAATCAAAAACCAGTATGTCAGGGTTTTCAGCTTTAATGTGGGTAAAAATATTTTCTAAAAGGGTTTCATTTAGTACATAACATTTTGTGTCGCCCTGATAAATACGGTCTGCCCTAAGTTTAATTTGCTGGGCACTTTCTTCGCCCGAAACATAAAGTGTTTTGTAGTTTTTTAAATGCAATGCAACCTGTAAAATTAATGTTGATTTTCCAATCCCAGGTTCGCCGCCAATAAGTACAATTGAACCTGGTACTAGCCCACTTCCCAAAACCCTATTTAGTTCATTGTTCTGTAAATCAACACGTTGCTCGTCTTCAGTTTTTAATTCTGAAATTAAAATTGGTTTGGCTTTAATGGCTTGGTCATCATAGGCTAACTTATATTTGCCCTTATCTATGGCAAGCGTTTCTTCCACATAAGTGTTCCACTCGCTACAGGTAGGGCATTTCCCAATCCATTTAGGCGATGTTGCACCGCATGACTGACAACTAAAAGTAGTTTTTATTTTGGCCATATATAAATGAGCTTAGCATAAAATGCCGCATAGCTGATTTTTTTGCAAAAGTGCAATGGGCATAAGCTTGTTAATAGTTTTAATAAAAATATGGTTATATCAACAAAATTTTAGTTTGTACTTGCCTCCTAAGTGATTATTAATTAACCACGCTCTGGTTTAGATTGTCTGGGATGTTTTAAATATCTGCATTACTTATGTTTTGAAAGTAATTAGTATATTGGTAATTAGTAATTAAGGATATGAGACGTTTATTTTTTAATTACTAATTTCTAATTACCTGTTAATTAACACAAAACAAATAATTATTAGTACCTCAGAATATATAAACCAGAGAGCCATTAACCATTGTAGGCCTATTAGCTACAAGCTTTTTTCAATATATCAGTGGTAGAATACCCTTCAACAAAATCAATTGTTTCTACCTTGCCTCCATTATTTTTAACAATATCGAACCCAACAATTTCATGCTCTTTATAATCCGATCCTTTAACTAAAATATCAGGTTGTAATTCCTTGATCAACTCGTAAGGGGTATCTTCGTCAAACATTATTACATGGTCAACAAATCGTAATGCTGATAAGTTTATAGCCCTTGAGTCTTCATCCTGAACAGGCCTGCTTTCTCCCTTTAACCTCTTTACGGATCCATCTGTATTCAACCCAATTATTAAAACATCTCCCAAATCGGCAGCTTTTGCAAGGTATTCTATATGTCCACGATGAAGGATATCAAAACAGCCATTGGTAAAAACAATTTTTTCCCCTTTAAACTTATATATGCTAATTTGGCGTTTTAGTTCTGTTTTGTCGGTACTTACCCGTGCACTTAAAATCTCAAAATTATCCATTTACGATTATTGTTTTTAAAAGCTTAATATTAATTTTACGTGTTTGTGTTTTAATTAACCAAATGATTGGTTTCAGTATTAGGAAATACAAGTTGTGGCTTAAATTTTTTTGCCTCTTCAAAATCCATACTGGCATATGAAATAATAATTACAACGTCGCCAACTGCAACTTTACGTGCTGCTGGGCCGTTCAAACATATCATCCCACTAGCTCTGTCTCCCTTAATCACATATGTCTCAAGTCTTTCGCCATTATTTATATTTACAATTTGCACTTTTTCATTTTCAATAATATTTGCAGCATCCATCAAATCTTCATCAATTGTAATACTACCCACATATTGTAAATTTGCCTCAGTAACCGAAACCTTGTGAATTTTTGATTTTACAACTTCGATATTCATCTTATTTCAATTTCAATTTATATAAACATTATCAATAAGTCTAACATTCCCAACTTGTACAGCAATACAAGCTACCATTTTTTGTTTTACATCCCATTGCTTTATTTCATCAAGCCCCGTGTCTGTAACAATTTCAATATATTCAAGTTTTAAATTTTTATCAGCGTTAATTTCTGTTGTTATTTTTTCTTTTAATATTTTAACGGGATACCTAGCAAAGTGTTTTTTTGCTTCAAAAAGTGTTTTTGAAATTAATGCGGCGCTTTTTCTTTCATCTACATTTAACCTCACATTTCTCGAACTCATTGCCAATCCATCTTTTTCCCTAACAATTGGGCATCCATGTATATTTATCCTTAAATCTGTTAAGTGCCTGTTAACCAACTCCTTGATGAGTGCAAGTTGCTGAAAGTCTTTTTGCCCAAAATAGGCATTATTTGGTTTTACAATATTAAACAACCTGCCTACAACTGTTGCTACACCATCAAAATGCCCCGGACGATGTTTACCCTCCATAATTTCAACGATTTTTCCAAAGTTATATTTTTTAGCCATTGAGCCGGTATCAGGATAAATTTCATTTTCTTCGGGTATAAAAACTATATCACAAGTTGAGTTTTCAAGAATTTTAATGTCTGAACTTATATTTCTTGGGTAGTTTTTTAAATCATCTTGCTTATTAAATTGTGTAGGGTTAACAAAAATGCTGACTACTACAATATCATTTTCTTTACCGGCAGCAGAAACCAATGATAGGTGCCCATTGTGCAACGCCCCCATTGTTGGAACAAAGCCAATTTTTTTCTTTTCGATTTTTCGATTTTCAATATGCTCCTGAAGATGCTTAATAGTATTGAAAATATTCATATCACACAGTTCAAAACAAAATGCAAAGTAATAAAATAATAGTCATATAAGAAACAACTCTTTGCTAAAAATTATATTTTATCTAGCAATAATTGGGGCTAAATGCTTGAAAGTTAGAGTTTTAATAAGCCAATAGTTGTGTCGCTAACTCGCTAATAGTCAACATGTTACCGAATTGCAATCAAGCCATTGATAAGAATGGATTATTATTATGATATTATACTATATGGTTGTGCGGGAACAATGAAATTCGTGAAATAAGCATTTTAACTTGAGGTTTTCGCTTATTTTTTTTACTTTTGCGCTTTACAATTTTGAATATAAACTCGGGCAATGGAAAAGAAAAAAGTTTTATTTATCTCACAAGAGATAACTCCCTATCTCCCTGAAACTAAAATGTCAGTTGTTGGACGATACTTACCTCAGGGTATTCAGGAAAGAGGAAAAGAGATTAGAGCTTTTATGCCACGTTATGGTTTGGTTAACGAAAGAAGAAATCAATTGCATGAGGTAATTAGGCTTTCAGGGATGAACATTATTATTGACGATACCGATCATTCACTGATTATTAAGGTTGCCTCAATCCAATCTGCCCGTATGCAGGTGTATTTTATTGATAATGATGATTATTTTGATCGAAAAAGCATGTTTGTCAACGATGAACAAAAGCCATTTGACGATAATGATGAAAGAAGTATTTTCTTTGCAAGGGGTGTGCTTGAAACTGTGAAAAAATTGAGGTGGTCGCCGGATATTATTCATTGTCATGGTTGGTTTACATCTTTGGTGCCTTTATATGTTAAAAAAGCTTATAAAGACGATCCTCTTTTTCACGATTCAAAAGTAATTTATTCTGCTTATGATGATGGTTTTGACGGATATTTGGATTCTGGCTTTAGAAAAAAGATGAAAATTGAAGGAATTGCAGCTGAAGATACAAGAGAAGTGAGCGATGCTAATTATCTGAATATGAATAAGTTAGCGATAAATTTTTCGGATGGTATTATATTTGGCAGCGAAAAAATAAATAAAGATGTTGAGGAATATATCAATAATAGTAAAAAAGCCGTTTTAAATTACAAATCAGAAGATGAGTATATTAATGCCTATTCTGATTTTTATGATAGCTTTTTGTAACAATAAATAATTAAATGTAAACGGGTGAAACAGGCTTGTTAATAATAATAACTGCTAAGTTTTTAAGTAGATTTTGTTCGTGTTCCTAGGCTAAAGTTTTTTAGTGCGAACAGGGATAGTTGTTAAAAATTTTAGATATCATCCGAATATAACAGATAAACGAATGAATAAGAATATTTTATTAAGTACTGTTGTCACCTTAATGCTGGTATCAGCATTTTTTTTTGGGTGCAAAAAAACTTCAGATGCAGGTATAGGGCTTATCCCGGATAGCGAATTAATAGTTTCCGGTGCATCAGATACTATCGGCATTGAAGCCTATACGCATCGTGTTGATTCTATTATCACAAGTAATGCTTCGAGTGTGTTGTTGGGTTGTTATACCGACCCTGTTTTTGGCAGCGTACAAGCAGGTTTTGTTATGCAGATAACCCCTGCTACTACGGTGGGCTTTGGAGCTGGGGCAGTTGCTGATTCTATGGTTTTATATTTAAGGTATGCTACCGATTCGCTTGTTCCTATGTATGGAAACCAATTGACACCAATGGATTTTGTTGCACAGGAAGTAGGTGCAGAATTATTTGCTGATAGCACTTACTATAATACATATAAGCCTGAATGGTTAAATTTAGGCCCGGAACTTGCAAACACAACATTTATCCCTGAAGATGGCCGAAGGGATACGGTAACTTTAGATGTTCACTTTAATAAAGAATTTGCTGACAGGCTTGTTGCTGATTATGATTATTGGCATGATGATGTTGAACCTATCGATACATTCTTTCACGATTACTTGGGCGGTATATACATTAAGTCTAACGATATCCCCCATGATGGTTCACTGAACACATTTAGCATATTGGATGCTTATTCAAGGGCTGTTCTTTATTACCATAACGACGACGGGGATACTTCAGAACTTACATTTAATATTAGCCAGTATAGTGCCCGCTTTAATCTGTTTAACCATGAGCACAATGCACCCGGTTTTTTGCCTGATTTGGAAAACCCCGAGGTAAAGCAGGATAGTGTGGTTTATTTGCAAGGCATAGGTGGTTTGAAAGTAAAAATTAAGATCCCTGGATTGGATGAGCTTAAAAAAACAGGCCTTTGGGGCGTTAACCGTGCCGAACTTATAATACCTGTTGAGGAAGATTTATTAACTGATGAAACTACATATCCGGCACCTTTAGTAACAAAAATACTTGGTATTACAGATGAAGGGGGACTGGACTTTTTAGATGATTACTTAAATGATGGTGTATACTCAGGTGTCGAATATAAGGATAACAAATACGTGTTTGATATAACCTATCGTGTACAACAAATATTAAGCGGTTCAGTTGAAAACAATGGCTTTTTCCTTTTTCCGGCAAGCGATTATGTTAACCCTTCGCGTGTTGTACTTACAGGGCCAAACCACACAAACGGTATGAAATTAATTTTAGGTTTGCGAAAATTAGAGTAATTTACAATTAATCTTCCTAGTTGATGTGTTTGAACTCAGTAGGTTGGTGGCAGATTAGAAGGATTGTTGTTAAAATATTTTAAAGGCTGAAATTAAGATTACCATTTAGGTAACTTAGTTTCAGCCTTTTTTTATTAAATAATTAAGATCTTTATATCAATAGATAATAATATCTAGTCAAATTTTTTTGCTTAATTAAATAATAAAAACGTACATTGCATCCAAACCTAAAAAAAATAATATATAATGTGTGGAATTGTTGGATATATTGGATTAAAGCAAGCTTATCCTATTTTGATAAATGGGCTTAAAAGGCTGGAATACAGAGGGTACGACTCATCGGGTGTGGCTCTTATTAGTAATGATATTAATATTTATAAAAAAAAGGGGAAAGTTAGCGATTTAGAAGATTTCTCGAAAGAAAAGAATACCAACGGGACAATTGGTATTGGTCATACACGATGGGCTACACATGGGGAACCTAATGATACCAATGCCCACCCACATATTTCAGAAAAGGGGTATTTTACTTTAATCCATAATGGGATTATAGAAAATTATACACATATAAAAAAGGAGCTAACCAGTAAAGGATATTCTTTTTATAGCGAAACCGATACAGAAGTGTTGGTAAACCTGATTGAATATATTTACCTGAAAGGGGATATTGAAGCTGAAATGGCTGTAAGATTAGCCCTTAGCCAGGTTGTTGGTGCGTACGGGTTGGTTATTTCATGCAAAAACGAACCAGACCAGTTAATTGCTGCTCGTAGGGGAAGCCCCTTGGTTATTGGTATAGGCAACGAAGAGTATTTTATTGCTTCGGATGCTACCCCTATTGTTGAACATACAAAAAGCGTTGTTTATCTGAATAACGATAACGTTGCAATACTCAAAAAAAATGAGCTTACGCTAAAATCAATCGATAATGTGCCGCTTAGTTTAACAATTAAACAGTTAAATTTAGATATTGGTGCGATTGAGAAAAATGGTTACGATCATTTTATGCTTAAAGAAATATTTGAACAACCAAAATCCATTTTCGATACATTCCGAGGACGTATTGCAGCTGATTTATCAGAGATAAAGCTTGGTGGTTTGCTTGATGTAATGGATAAACTTGTAAAGGCTAAACGGATAATAATTATTGGCTGTGGAACATCGTGGCATGCAGGGCTTGTAGGCGAATATTTATTTGAAGAATATGCTAGGATGCCCGTGGAGGTTGAGTATGGTTCAGAGTTTAGATATAGGAAACCCATTATTAACGAAGATGATGTGGTTATTGCAATTAGCCAAAGTGGCGAAACTGCCGATACTTTAGCTGCAATAAACCTCGCCAAAGAGCAAAATGCCCTTGTTATTGGTATTTGTAATGTTGTTGGGTCAAGTATCCCACGTGAAACACATGCGGGTGTTTATACACACGCAGGACCGGAAATTGGTGTTGCTTCAACAAAGGCTTTTACGGCCCAGGTTACAGTTTTGGCAATGATGGCTTTTATTATTGGTAAAAAAAGGGGTGTAATAAGCGACGGGGATTATAAAAACCTTATTACTGAATTAAACGACATACCAGAGAAAATTGAAAAAATACTTCAGTTTAACGATCAGTTTAAAAGTATCGCTGAATTATACAAAGATGCCTCAAATGCACTTTACCTTGGAAGGGGATATTTTTTTCCTGTTGCACTTGAGGGTGCATTAAAGTTGAAAGAAATATCATACATACATGCTGAAGGGTATCCGGCGGCGGAAATGAAGCACGGGCCAATTGCGCTAATTGATAAAAATATGCCTGTATTTGTAATCGCGACTAAAGATCGCTCATACGAAAAAATTGTTAGCAATATCCAGGAAGTGAAAGCACGTAACGGTATTGTAATTGCGGTTGTTACCGAGGGCGATACAGTTATTAAAAAAATGGCTGACCATGTTTTGGAGGTACCTCAGGCCGAAGCTGCCCTTGCTGCTTTGCTTGCAGTTGTTCCATTGCAATTGTTATCTTATCATATTGCTGTAATGCGTGGATGTAATGTAGACCAACCACGAAATTTGGCCAAATCGGTAACTGTAGAATAATTTTGGAACTCCTGACGTATAAGCAGATTATCGGTGTGTTATTGGCTTTGCTCGTAAAATAGAGTTGTCGCAAAAAGCCATTAGTTAGTCATTGAAAACAGCGTATAACAACCTAATGGCCAAAGACTAATATACTAATGACCATAAACTTAAGATAAGGGAAACGGTCAATGTAAGTCAGTGCAGTTTATGATAAGTCAGAATGTCAGAATTTGGGTTTTGCTTGATTCAATAAAGGTATTAAAAATTATTGTCAATATAACTTAAAGTGGAATTTGTCCTGAATTTTACTGATTTTCAGGCACATAACTTAAGATGTCGCCAGGTTGGCAACTAAGTTCGCGACAAATTGCTTCGAGGGTGGTAAATCGTACGGCCCTTGCTTTTCCTTTTTTAAGTATCGATAAATTGGCTATTGTTATCCCTATCCGTTCAGAAAGTTCGGTTAAAGTCATTTTGCGTTTAGCAAGCATCACATCTAAGTTTGTTATAAGTGGCATAGTTTCAGAAATTAAATAGTTAGGTCATGGTCTTCTCTAAGCTCAGCCCCTTTAATAAATACTTTAGCAATCACAAAAATCAATAAAGCCAAAGATGTGGTCCGGTAATCAAAATCAAACCTGGCTTTTAAAACTATGCCATCAATATCCAAATTGTTTGTTATATATATATTTGTTACATAATCAATAATTTTTGGCAATAAGGCTATTCCTAAAACTGCATAGGCTATTTTTCTAATGTAAACACCGTTCTGTTTCACAAAAAACGAACCCGTTTTTAAGCCAGAAAAAATTTTTTGTAATAAAAAAATAACAAATATAAATAGCAAAGTATCAACAAAAACACTAAGAAGGCGATAAAAAATAAATCGATGCTCTATATTTTTAATATGCAGCCTGCCTTCACCGTTTGATAAATAAATATCACTTTGTAGGTTATCAGTATTTGAAATACTATTTGGGATATTAATTTTGGTAAATTGAACATTAAAACCCTTTAGTTTATCAATGTTTACAATTGAGCTATTTGTTGATAAAAGTATTGATATAACAATAAGTGCTAATAAGAACAACCATTGCAGGTACCAAATAATCCGCAGTATTATTGAAACAGCTTTAATAAAAGGGTATTTACTAGACATAATTACAAATGGGGTTTATAAAAGTGATGGGAAAATATATATCATCAAAAAAAACAAAGTTTTACGAAATTCGATTAGTATTAGTGTGTTTTAAGCTAAATAAAAATCAGTGTGAATCCGTAAACTTAGTAGTAATAAAAAAATGGGGTCTTATAAATAATAGTAGTAGAAGTCAGAAGACCGAAGTCGGAAGTAAGCAAACTTCGGTCTTCTAGCTCACCACCATAACAATATACCTACTAAAATGGTAGTAGAACCCAAAAATCTAACCTAGTTCTGCAATTTTACGGAGTATTTCTGGCTGTTTAATAGTAAATTCACGTCCTTCAATACCAATAATACCGTCTTTTTTATATTCATTAAGTATTCTTACGGTATTCTCCATCGACATTGCAGAATATTCAGCTATTTCTTTTCGTGTAAATTTTAGTTCAAAAGTTTTGTTCTCGAAAACATTTTCTGAAAAATACAATAAAACGTCGGCCAACCTGCCCCTAAGCTGTTTTTGGTTTATATCAATAATTTTTTTGTAAACAAAATTAGTTGATTCACTAATAGCTTTAGTGAGTTCAAACAAATATCCTACATTTATTTTTGCTAAATCCAATATTATGTCTGCATTAATCATACATACTTGCGAATCTTCTAAGGCTGAGATTGTATAATTATATATCCTGTCGCCAAATAACGATTGTAATCCAATATATTTGCTTTGGTTTACTAATTTTAAAATTAGATTTTTATTTTTACCTTCAATATACAGTTTTACTGAACCTTTAGCAAGATATAGGGCATGAGTTACTTCTGTGCCTTGTTTGCAAATGTTTTCACCCTTTTTAAAATTAACAATTAAACAACTTCCTTGGATAAGATTAACATCATCGTCGCGTAGTTTTGTTAAAGAATCTGATTTGTAAGGACATGCTTTACAATTTTTAGCTTGAACAAATTTTGCCATCGTCTTAAATATTTTTTGTGTAGAACTCAAACAAAAGTATAATTTAAAAAGGACAAGCCAAACCAAAATGCTGTACAACATTGATATATAGCAATGATATATATGCAATAAAATTTATATTATTATTGATGACACATGAGTTTTACTCATACTTTTGCATTATTATATCTTTACATAACAAAATATATAAATATTTTAATTAATAAATCACTTATGAAAAAATTAGTAATTCTTGGTGCCGGAACAGGAGGTACTATTATGGCAAACAAAATGCGAAAGGAGCTTGATAGAGACGAATGGGATATAACTATTGTTGACAAGCACAAGACCCATTATTACCAACCGGGTTTTCTTTTCATTCCTTTTGGCATGTACAAAAAAAGAGATGTAATTAAACCTAAAGCAGATTTTATACCATATGGGGTTAATTTAATATATGGTGAGATTGATAGGGTTGATGGCGAAAATAGTAAGGTATTGTTACAAGATGGCGTTGTTTTAAACTATGATTTTTTAATAGTTGCCACCGGGACAAAAATTTTCCCAGGGGAAACACCGGGCTTAAAAGGTGAACTTTGGAGGAACCAAGTTTTTGATTATTACACCATAGAAGGTTCTTCTGCTTTAGCCGATTTCTTTAAAACGTGGGAAGGTGGCAATTTGGTGCTAAATATTGCTGAAATGCCTATTAAATGCCCAGTTGCACCACTTGAATTTGTAATGTTTGCTGATGCCTTTTTTGTTGAAAGGGGGATGCGCGACAAGGTAAACATCCATTATGTTACACCTATGTCAGGTGCATTTACAAAACCAAGGGCCTCAAAAGTGCTTGGCAACCTATTAAAAGAAAAAAACATCAACATTGTTCCTGATTTTTATATCGAACAGGTTGATAATAAAAACAAGAAAATAATTTCTTACGATGAAAAAGAAGTTCCTTTCGACTGCCTTGTAACGATTCCGGTGCATATGGGTGATCCAATGATTGGCCGTAGTGGATTGGGCGATGATATGGATTTTGCACTGACAGATAAATATACACTTCAATCTGATAAATTCGATAATATTTTTATTCTTGGAGATGCTGCAAATATCCCAACATCAAAAGCTGGTTCTGTTGTGCATTTTGCAGCCGAAATTGTTTTTGAGAACCTTATGTGTGCCATCGAGAACAGGCCATATACGGCCAAATTTGATGGGCATTCAAATTGCTACATTGAAACAGGTTTTGGAAAAGGGGCATTGATTGATTTTAATTATGATACCGAGCCGCTTCCTGGTTATTTTCCGTTTCCGGGTATTGGTCCATTTGGTTTGTTGAAAGAAACTAGGATGAACCACTATGGCAAATTACTATTCCGTTGGATTTATTGGCATATTTTACTAAAAGGAAAAGAAATGCCTATTGATGCACATATGACTATGGCAGGGAAAAAAACGCATGATTTTTAATTATTGACTAAAACAAATAATCATGGCAGATATAAACATGCAAGAACAAATAAACGAAATTAATAGAAAGTTAGATCTGGTACTTTCCGAAATCAATACTCAAAGACTTAAAAGAGAGGAGGTTGAGGATTTAATAGATGATGTATCAATAATTGGGAAAGACGTTTTTACCAATACTGTTAAAACACTTGACAATGCAGGTATTGAACTTGATTACGATGCCTTGAATAGCCTATTAATTAGGTTTGTCAGAAATATCGGGACATTTAATCAAATGTTTGAGATGCTAGAAAGTGGTAACGATTTAATTAAAGATTTGACACCTATTGTCAATCAGGTTGGTTTGGACGCTATTCAAAAAATGACAGAATTCGAAGAGAAGGGTTATTTTGCGTTTTTCAATGAAGCCGTTAACATTTTTGATAATGTAGTTACTCATTTTAAACCAGAAGATGTAAGGTCGTTGGCTGATAATATTGTAACTATAATGGAAACAGTAAAAAGTATGACCCAGCCAGATATGCTGGAAGCTATGAATAATGGCTTATTGGTATACAAAAGTATGGAAACCAAAGATGTTAAGGAATATTCACTATGGAAAGCTTTTCGTGCAATGAATTCTCCTGAAATGAAACGTAGCCTTGGTTTTATGATCACATTTATGCAGAAATTATCAAAATCATTAAACAAGGAATAATATTAACGATAAATAAAATTTTAATTAAACATTTTAAAATACAAAATTATGGCAGAAAAAACTTATGCAGGGGTAACAGTAAATGTTGACGATGATGGTTACATGACCGATTCAAGTCAATGGACAAAAGAAATTGCAGCGGAAATGGCAAAGGAAGATGGGCTAGAGCTAACAGATAAACATTATGATGTGCTTGGATTTATCAGGGAAAAAGTGTTAGGCGGTGCAACTTTGACTATTCGTGCAATTGGCAAATCGGGACATACTGATATCAAAAGTTTTTATAAATTATTCCCGGGGGCACCTTTAAAAAAAGCAACTAAGTTTGCAGGAGTTGCTAAACCTTCAAGTTGTGTTTAACAAATAATTAAAACATTTTTATTATGAGCGAAGAAAAAAAACATCCATTAAATAAAGTACTTATAATAGTTGCCAAAGGTAGTATTGAAGATGTTTATGCAGGATTGGTAATGGCAAATGGTGCTGTTATGGAAGGTATTGAAACAAAACTTTTCTTTACTTTTTTTGGCCTTGATGCAATTACAAAGAAAAAAATGAACAGTTTGCATACATCAACAGTTGGTAACCCGGCAATGACAATGCCCGGAGGAATTCCCTTCCCAACTTGGTTAGGCGGTGTACCCGGTATTGAAGCTGCTGTTTCGTCTATGATGAGAAAACAAATGGAAGATCTTGATATTCCGCCTGTTGACGAATTTATGGAAATGATTACTGCTGGTGGTGGCGAAATATTTGCCTGCAAATTAGCTGTAGATATGTTTAAGCTAAAAAAAGAAGATTTGTACGAAGAAGTATCAGATATAATTACTATTGGTGAATTTTACGAAAAGGCTGATGGGCAACAAACTCAAATAATTTTTACGTAACTGGAGTTTTGCTATTGTTGATTTAGTATTTAACACTAAAACGAAAAAACTTGAATTATTATATAGTTCAGGTTTTTTTTTTGGAATTTCCATAAAATTATTTTCCGCACTTATGTGTGTAATGGGCTAAATGACAGAATGTTAAATTTATAATTTTTTTGCAACCCTAATAAATTGGCGATATGTAAATACGTACATATTGACATGTATGTGTTATTTTGATAACTTGTAGGCCATAAATGGGAAAATTATTACCCAATAATTAATAACTAACCTAATATTTTTGAATATGGCATACATGGGAAAAATCCTTAGGGTAAACCTAAGCGATAAATCAATAAAAAAGGAAGAATTTCCGAAAGAACTTGCAAAAAAATATCTTGGTGGTAGAGGTTTAGCTTCTAAAATATTATTTGATGAGGTAGATCCTAAGGTAGATGCTTTGTCGCCTGAAAATAAGTTGATATTTGCAACTGGCCCGCTTACTTTAACAAACGCCCCAACAGGTGGTAGGTACATGGTTATAACAAAAGGCCCGTTAACAGGTGGTATTGCTTCAAGTAATTCAGGTGGTTTTTTTGGTGCTAAATTTAAGGCTACCGGATACGATATGATTATTTTTGAAGGTAAATCAGAAAAGCCGGCATATTTGTTTATTGATGATACTACGGTTGAAATTCGTGAAGCATCGCATGTTTGGGGGAAAGGGACAGAGGATACAACTGATATTTTAACTGCCGATTCCGGACATAGAACTGCAAATGTGGCTTGTATTGGGCCTGCCGGTGAAAACCTTTCTAATTTTGCGGCAATAATTAACGAAAAAACCCGTGCTGCCGGACGTACAGGTGTTGGTGCCGTTATGGGTAGCAAAAACCTTAAAGCTGTGGTTGTAGCCAGTGGTAAATTCAAAACCCCTATTGAAAACCCAGAAGGGTTTAAAGCTGCTGTTAAAGGAAATTTAAAAACGATTAAAGAAAACGGTGTTACAGGAGAAGGTTTACCTGCACTTGGGACAAAGGTTTTAGATAATATTATAAATGAAATAGGTGCATATCCTACCCGAAATTTTATTGATTCGCAATTTGAGCATACCGATGAGGTTTCAGGTGAAGCGTTGGTTGAAAAGGGGTACTTGGTAAAGAATGTTGCTTGTTATGCATGCCCAATTGCTTGCGGCAGAAAAACTGCATTACCTGATGGGGCTAAAGGTGAAGGGCCTGAGTATGAGGTTGGTTGGTCATATGGTGCTAGTTGTGGTGTAAATGATTTAACAGCTATTACTAGGGCAGGGTATATGTGCAACGATTTAGGCTTTGATGCTATTTCGGCTGGTGCAACTATAGCAACAGCAATGGAATTATATGAAAAAGGGATTATTAAAAAAGAAGAGCTAGGGCCTGGGCCGGAATTAAAATTTGGAAGCTCTGAGTCAATAATATATTATACTAAATTAATGGCTAAACGTGAGGGTATCGGCGATAAAATGGCAGATGGTGCTTATCGATTAGCAGAAAGTTATGGGCATACAGAATATGCTATGACAGTTAAAAAGCAAGAAATCCCTGCCTACGACCCAAGGGTGGTCCAAGGACAAGGTTTGGCTTATGCCACAAACAATAGGGGAGGAGACCATACCCGTGCATATTTAATCTCGCCTGAAGTGTTAGGGATACCTGAAAAACTTGATTCTCAGCAAAATGAAGGTAAAGCTGGTTGGGTAAAAGCATTTCAGGAATTAACTGCTATTATTGATGCTGCGGGGCTTTGTATTTTTACTTCGTTTGCATTGGGTGCGCCTGATTATTTAGCTTTAATTAAAAATGCTACAGGTTTTGACTGGGACGAAACTGAAATGATGAAAACAGGCGAAAGGATTTGGAATATTGAAAGGGAGTTTAACCTGCGGGCAGGCATTGATACTGATCAAGATACATTACCGGATAGATTATTAAATGAAGAAATTAAATCTGGTCCGGGAAAAGGGAATGTAAACCGATTAGATACCATGCTCCCCGAATATTATCAATTAAGGGGATGGGATAAAAAAGGTATCCCAACAGAAGAAAAACTTAAAGAACTTGAAATTGTTTAAATAAAGGTTTAAAGCAATATACTAAGCACCCGTTAAAAATTAATTGTAAATTCAAATTTGATATTTGAAAGAATATCAGTTACTTGTACTACTCAGGGTTTACATATAAAAAAGCACTGGTGCTTATTTTGTTCTATAAATTACCGTCGGGATTAGTAAGGTCTTGACGGTTTTTTGTTTAGCTAACAGAACATTCGGTAAAATTTTGTAACTTTGTTAAAAATGTGCCAAAATGGAACTTGAGCTGGATTTAAACAAAAAATATACTTATGCTGATTATTTAACATGGTTAGATGAAAAAAGACGCGAGCTATACAACGGTTTTATACGGATGATGACACCGGCTCCGGCAATGAAACATCAAGCAGTTTTGAGCGAACTGAATACCGAGTTTGTTAATTTTCTGAGGAAAAAGAAAAAATGTAAAATATTTCCGGCACCTTTCGATGTCCGTTTACCAAATATTGGTGAAAATGATGAGAAAATAACAACTGTTTTGCAACC
>NBLH01000282.1 GCA_002084525.1 Bacteroidetes bacterium 4572_117
CTTGAAGTTCTTATAAAAACCGGTTGGCACGACATCTGTGTTAACTTTCACAGGGCAGATGAAAAAGCCTGCGAAGTTTGTAAAAAAAGCAATAAAATATTATTCGCAGATTTAGAAAAAGAAAAATCTGTAAAAATTGTAGAATGCGAACATGGTTTATACGTAAAAATTGTAGAATGCGAACATGGTTTATACGATAGTGCCACACCTATAATAATAGAAAATAAACATGTAGCAAATTTGGTAACAGGCCAATTATTAATGCAAAAACCTGATATTTCACGATTTAAACAACAAGCCAAAAAATTTGGTTTTAATGAACCAAGTTATTTAAAAGCTTTGCATGAAGTCCCTATTGTCAGCAAACAAAAAGTTAGCGATATGATGGATTATCTTGCAGAATTTTCAGTATATCTTGCAGAAAAAGGCCTCAACAAACTTCGTGCAATTGTATTAAATGAACAACTACAAAAACAAAATAATGAGCTTATAAAAGCTAAACAAAAAGCTGAAGAAAGCAACCAGCTAAAAACAGAGTTCATTAATAATTTGTCGCACGAAATCCGAACACCGATGAACGGTATTCTTGGATTTTCAAAATTCCTTGAAAAACAAAATTTGACAGAAATAAAAAGAAAACAATACATTAACATAATTCAAAATAGTGGAAATCAGCTAATTAGAATAATTGATGATATTTTGGAAATATCAAAACTTGGGACAAAACAAGTAAAAACAATTGAAAAGGAAATTTGTTTAAACGATTTATTATTAGAACATTTTTCGATTTTCGACATTAAAGCAAAAGAAAACAAAACCCCTTTATATTTAAACAAAGGACTTTCAGATAAGGAAAGTATAGTATTAACCGATGAAACAAAACTAAATAAAATTTTAAGTAACTTTCTTGAAAATGCCTTAAAATTTACAAACGATGGTTTTATTGAATTTGGATACAATCTCGTACAGACACGCCGCGGCGTGCCTCAACTAGAAATTTACGTAAAAGATACAGGCATAGGTATAAAACCCGAAAGTCAAAAAACAATATTTGACCGTTTTTCGCAAGAAGAAAAAAGCCTGTCGTTAAATGTTGGCGGGTTAGGCTTAGGTTTATCAATTGCCAAAGAAAACGCAGAATTACTTGGTGGAGATATAACATTACAATCAGAAAAAGGAAAAGGATCAACTTTTTTTATTATAATACCCTACAAACCAGCAGGTTCAGATAATAAAATAAATCAAGATAAATATAGCCATACGGCGGCCAAAGCTCATCACATTGCTAAAAAATACACAATCCTAATAGTTGAAGATGAAGAGATAAATTATTTATATATTAACACTTTACTTGAAGATATTGAACTAAATTTTAAGACCTTACATGCAAAACACGGAAAAGAAGCGATTGAAATGTGTAAAGAAAACCCTAAAATTGATTTTGTATTTATGGATTTGAAAATACCGATAATAAACGGTTTTGAAGCAACAAAGCAGATAAAAGAATTTAGGCCCAACTTACCTATTGTTGCACAAACAGCATATTCAACAAAAGAGGAAAAAGCACAAGCAATTTTAGCAGGTTGCGATGATTTTATTTCAAAACCTATAGACGAAAAAACCTTAAACGGAGTAATTATTAAATACTTGGCAACAAATAAATAATACTCATGGCAATTATTAAGTACAAAAAAACATTATTTCTGTATTTTTAAAGGGTACACCAAACCTGAATATTCAACCAAATCGGTTTTAAAAGAGCCAACAAAAAATTTCATTTTTGCCCTAACAGGAACCCTGTTTTTATCATTTGATATCCAAATATCAAGTGCATTTTCGTCTTTAAATGTACCTTTTTCAACAACAGGTTTAAATTTCATGCAATTAATTTTACCGACCTCTGTTTTTATAGTTTCGTTTCCTTTGTAGCGCACAACCAAATCCCAAGGATCGTCGTGAAAGTAAGTATGGATTGTCACTTTTTGCCCTATTTTAAGGTTATTAAGGCTTTGCCGCATATGGTAAAAGGCAGATATAATGTCAAACACTTTGTGTTTTAATCTTTTTTTCCCGCTTTTTTTGCTAACAAGTGTTTTTTTTGCCTGATTATAGTGTACAACATTATAGTTCTTATATTTCGCTTCGGTTAAATCCATTATCGATTTGTATGGTAACCCACTATTTACATCAAACCACGATTCATAAATATCAATAACATGGTAAATAGAATGGGCAACACCTATGGTTTTTCCAACCGCTTTAACATAGTAAACCTGCTTTCCATTATACAGCCTTTTTTCCATTTTAAGCTTGGCTTCCCCACCCTTAATCCACCCATACGACATAATATACTTTAGGTTTTCACCCGACTTAAATGGTTTTATATCAGAAGTTTGTTGGGATTTTATTTTTGTATTGGGGCCAACAAAAAATAATATGCAAAATACAGGGATGTATAAAACGTTTTTCATTAGTGCTATGTTTATTTTAACTGAAAACTGTATATAAATTCGTTAATTTCACTTTGCGAAGGAAACCTATCGCTTCGCATACTTAAAAAAAATACCTTTGTGCCCTTGTAACGATATTTCCTTTTGGCTAATAATAGTCATCCCTAAATTACCAATAAACCCCCCAATAGCATTGTCGAGCATAACTTGTGCGCTACTTGCATTTACGCTTGATGAAGGGTAGGTAGAATAGGCAACCATATATGCTACAGTAGGTTCCTCAACCATATAGCTCACCATTTTTATCATTCCAACAGCCGTTTCAATATCATTGGCCTCTTTGCTTGGTGTTTTAATAAAATTAATTTTGAAAAAAGGGTCGTCATTAAAATAATTGCTGCCGGTAGTTGAACTTGACTTTGATTGTGCAGCAGTTTTCGGCTCTTCTCTTTGCGCAAAAATGCTTATTGAAAAAACCAAAATAATTGCTGTAAATATAGTTTTCATGAATAAAAAGATTTAAATTTATAATAAATTGGTTATAAAATATTAACTATTATTTAATTAAATAATTATAAATTTAATCAAAAAACAAAATTTATTTAAGCTTTTTGCTCAATTTTTGGAAAAAACACAGAAATATTTCATTATTTTTGTATTTTGCCTCACAAACTAATCTAAAAAATATGTTAAATATAGCACTATTTGGCCCTCCCGGAGCCGGAAAAGGGACTCAATCAGAATTTTTGATAAAAAAATATAAACTTTTTTACATTTCGACAGGTAATTTATTAAGAAAAGAACTTAAAGAAGAAACTAAACTGGGCCTTGAGGCCAAAAGTATAATAGAGGCAGGGGGCTTGGTTTCTGATGAAATTATTGTCCAGATTATTGAAAAAACCATAAAAAATAACCCCGAGGCCAATGGTTTTTTATTTGATGGTTTCCCCAGGACTTATGTACAAGCGTATATTCTTGAAGGTTTAATGATTAAGCTCGACACTTCGCTGAACAGCTTGATTAGCATTGAAGTGCCTGAAGAAGAGTCGGTTAAAAGACTTTTAGATAGGGGGAAAACTTCGGGCAGAAGTGATGATAATGAGCTTGTTATCAGAAACAGGCTTAAAGAGTATTCTGACAAAACACTACCTGTACTTAAATACTATAAAGATAAAGGTATTTATACAAAAATTGATGGTTTAAAACCAATAAGTGAAGTTACTATAGGCCTCGAAGAGATTATTGAGGAAGAATTAAGCAAAAACCTTTTGAATATTGTGATGTTTGGTTATCCTGGTTCGGGCAGGAGCTCACAAGCTATGAAACTTGCGCAAAAATATAACCTTGAATATGTTTCGACAGGAAAAATGCTTGAAGAAGAAATTGAAAAAGAGACAAAAATAGGTAAAAGGATAAATGCCCTTTATGATGAAGGAAAGCTTGTACCCGATGAAATTGTTGTTGAATTAATCGAAAATAAAATTGCAAACACAAAACACTCAAATGGTTTTATTTTTAAAGGTTTCCCACGTACATTTGTGCAATCGTACATTTTTGACGGGATTATGAAAAAACATCGCCTGAATATTACAAAAATATTTGAAATAAAAGTACCAACACTTGAGTTATTAAAAAGACTTGACCAAAGAAGAGTTACAGATGGTACAAAACCATACGATTCAACTACCGAAAAAATTATCCAAAGGCTTCAACAGCACGAAAAAGTAGCTGTACCTGTTATAAAAAGGTATAAAAAAAGCCACAGCGTGGTTAAAATTGATGGTACTGATACATTTGATAAAGTTTTTGAAAAAATATGTACTGATATTGAAACAGGTGTTAAAAACTTAAGGTAATTTATGGAAAAAACCGGAACTGTTATAAAATCGACCGGAAGCTGGTACACGGTAAAAGAAAAAGACAAGGTTTATAACTGTAAAATTAAAGGCAAATTCAGGACAAAAGGTTTCGTTGCCACAAATCCCTTAACAGTTGGCGATTATGTAGATTTTATATTAAAAAAGGAAGAAAATACCGGTTTAATAATAAAATTACATAAGCGAAAAAATTATATTATCCGTAAGTCGATAAACCTTTCGCATAAGGCACAAATTATTGCTGCTAATATTGATTGTGCTTTTTTAGTGGTTACCATAAAATCGCCCGAAACTCATACAATTTTTATCGACAGGTTTTTGGTATCGGCCGAAGCTTATAATATACCTACAACAATTGTTTTTAATAAAATTGATATTTACGATGCGGCAGACAAGGCCAGGATGAACGAATTGATTGAAATTTACGGTTCTGTGGGTTACAATAGTTTGCGAGTATCAGCCAAAACAAAAGAAGGTATTGGTGAATTAACAGCTCTTTTAAAAAACAAAGTGAGTGTTTTTGCAGGGAATTCAGGTGTTGGTAAATCAACCTTGGTTAATGCAATTGACCCGGCATTAAAATTAAAAACTGCTGAAATTTCCGATTATCATAACAAAGGGAAACACACAACAACATTTTCAGAAATGTTTGAGTTTTATTTTGGTGGTTATATTATTGATACCCCGGGCATTAAAGGCTTTGGTTTAGTTGATTTGGAAGATGAAAACCTAGCAACCTATTTTCCTGAAATGCTTAAATTACAAGGCGAATGCAGATTTTATAATTGTACGCATACCCACGAACCTGCCTGTGCGGTTATAAAAGCAGTAGGTGATAATAAAATTAACCCTTTGCGTTATAAAAGTTATTTAAGTATGATAGAAGACAGTAGTGAAAAATATAGGGAGGATATTTATAAGTAAAAC
>NBLH01000007.1 GCA_002084525.1 Bacteroidetes bacterium 4572_117
TATCAAAAGTTGGCAAACCAGAACATAAAAAGGAGTTTGATAGCTTTCTGAATCTTAAATTTCAAACATTTTCTAAATCTCAATATGTGACCGTCTAAAGTATAATAAGTAAATAATCCCAACGTCTACTTCAATTTAGCCAAGACAGTTTCTAGCCCAGACACTTTTTGGTTCAACTCAACCTTAATGTCAGTCCCTAGCGGAAGAAACACATCAACCCTTGAACCAAACTTTATAAATCCTATTTGCTCGCCCTGAACAGCTTTATCGTTTTCTTTTGAGTAAGTTACAATTCTACGGGCAACTGCCCCTGCAATTTGCCTGATCAATATTTCTGTACCATCCTTAGTTTTTACAACAATTGTCGACCTTTCGTTTAATGTAGATGATTTTGGGTGCCAGGCCACAAGATATTTACCCTTATGATATTTTATGTATTGTACATTGCCCGACACAGGATACCAGTTTACATGTACATTAAAAGGTGACATAAATGTAGAAACTTGGATTCTTTTATCTTTAAAGTATTCCTGTTCAATTGTTTCTTCGATAACAACCACCTCACCATCAGCAGAAGCCATAACATCGCCGGGCTGTGATTTCATTATTCTTACCGGGGATCTGAAAAAAGAAACAATAAATACCCAAAAAATTATTGAAGCTACGCCAAAAATAGAAGAAAAAATAAAACCTGGGATAACAAAATAAAATAACACCAAATTTAATATCGTCAATGCCAGTAAAACTATTATTATTGTAGCATATCCTTCCTTATGAATCTTCATTGTTATTAATGTTTTTTATTATAAAACAAGCATTAAATAGATAAAAACCATTGGTGCCGCTACTATAATGCTATCAAAACGATCTAAGATACCTCCATGTCCTGGCAAAATGCTCCCTGAATCTTTAACTTTCACCATCCTTTTAAACAAAGACTCTATTAAATCGCCAAAAGTACCAAACACAAATGTTATTAATGCAATTACAAGCCAATTAACTAAATTTATTTCTGTAACAAATAACGAAACCAACCAAGCTGCAAATAACGAAAAAGCCCCCCCACCTATAAAACCTTCCCATGTTTTTTTTGGTGATATCCGCTCAAAAAGTTTGTTTTTACCAATAAGCGAACCAACAATATATGCTCCCGAATCGTTTGCCCAAATCAGTATAAAGAAACCCAATAAAACCATTGGGTAATATGGTTCAGGAAAACTGGGATTAAACACAAACCAGCTTAAAATTGCAAATGGTATAGAAACATATGAAGCACCAAAAATTGTAAATGCAATATTAGAAAAAGGGTTTTCTTTATCGCGATATAATTCAACTATCATAACAGCTGTAAGAACAGGGATTAGCAACAAAAAAATATTAAATTCAATAATAGATCTTGCCAATAAAAAATTCCCTATAAAAATTATCAAGCCTAATATTATCCCTGTCAAATATTGAGGTTCGATATTGGCAAATTTAACCAATTTATAAAATTCAAAAAGCCCAAGCACCACAACAGTACCAAAAACAATAAAAAAAGATATTGGATGCAATAAAGTACCACCTATCAGAACAATTGCAAAAACAGCTGCGGTCAATACCCTGGTTGTAAAATTATTCTTCATTTTATTAAAAATCTTTTAATATTGTTTCAGCAATTTGTTTTTTATCAATTGCCACATGCAATTCAAGCTCACCAATTAAAAAAGAGCTATCTTTTTCGTTTATAATTACTGAATTGATTTCATTTCGTGCAAGAACCCTTTTTGCCACCATTGCATTTTCAATATTGCTATATGTTTTAAAAATAACCCACTCTTTTTGGGTATTAATAATATCAATTGCAGCCTCTTCATTATTAGCTTCTACATTTAAGTGAAAACCTTCGGATGTTTGTACAATAATTCCTTTAATATTGTTTTCATTTAATAAATCTTCGTCAATATCTGCCCAATGCCTTTCATTATATACCCTAACACTAATCCAACCATTAAGTTTATCTAAAATCCCGGCAGCTTTTTCTAAACTATTTTTATTTACATAAATTTCAATGTTTTCAAGGTGGTAGGCAGAATCTTTTCTTTTTAATATAAAATTATCAATTCCATTTTCATCTAAAATATCCGTGTTATATTTTGTTTGCCTAACCCTATGCAAAGATTTAACTACCACCCACTCATCCAACAATTTGTTTTGCAAAAAACCAACCAGGTCTTCTAACTCCCCATTACTCACATAAACTTCATAGTTGTCCAAAATATATTTACTGTCTTCTTTTTTCTTGATAACAGAATGAATATCGTTTTTAAGAAGTATTTCCCTGAAAAGTGTCATTTGTTTTTCGCCAACATACGAATTTATTTTAGACAAGCCCCTAAATTCATTTATTAATTTGTTAGCTCTGGCTTCATCAAATTTTTTTCTTCATTATCAGTATATTTTATAGTGATTTTATAATTATTACTATTAATTCTTTTGGCCCATGGGCACCAAGTATTAGTGTTTTTTCTATATCTGCCGTTCGTGAAGGCCCAGTAATATTTGTTATTTGCGAAGGAAGAGCATTTTTGTATTTCGAGCTTACCCCTTTAATACCCTCCTCAATTTCTAGCACTAACTGATTTTCATAAGCAATTACTATATGTGTGTGAGGAAAAGAAAACACTTTACGTGCCCCTGCAATTGCAGAACTAACCAATACACTACCAAAACGTGCAATTAAATATTCACATGCGCTCACCCCGGTTTTTATTGTGTCGAGATCGGCAAATTCTGAAATACACCCTATTTCAGCTTTCGAAAGCATTCCTGTCAGGTTTTTGTCTGAACAAAATACTGTGTCCAACTCATTTTCAACATTTAATTCTTTGAGTTTTTTTACGGCATCCCCTTCGTCCTCACAATAGTGGAAACGGCCATTTATTTTAACCAATTCGGCCTCAAAAATCTCAATAAGTGGCTTTTCTGGTGTGTGGTATATCTCTTCCTTCGAATACTTATCTGAAAAACCTTCTCTAAATTGAGCCTTAGAAAGCCCGGTTTTAATGCGATCAAGAATTATTGATTTTGAATTTTCGCCCATAGTTTCTAGTTTTAAATAGAGTGATAATAATTCTTCAAATGTATTAAAAAAGTAGCATAATTCATTAAACAAAAAAACAACCCTTAAAAATTAATTTAAGGGTTGATCTTAATAATTACGTAAATACCTCATTTACAGAAAATAAACAAAATCAAGAAATCGTAAAAAAGTTACGCTCTTGGCTGCATTTGAACAAGGCATAACTATTCTACTTTGGCTTCTTCAGTTTTATTTTCTGATTTGTGCGCCTGTTGATATTTTGTCAAAATTTATTTCTTCTGATGCCCTTCCACCAAGTGCCGAACACATTTCATCTAAAATTTGTTCTGTTGTGGTAATTTGTCGTTCTTTTGGTAAATACCAGGCTGCACCTAAAGCTTGCCCGCGTGGTACTATCGTAACTTTCACAAGTGGGTTTGTATATTCAAGTATCCAACTAATTGTTGCGTGCCCAGCTTCGTGATAGGCTATTGTTTTTTTCTCATTAACCGTTATTAATTTATTTTTCTTTTCCAAACCACCAATAATACGGTCTATAGCATCCAGAAAATCTTGCTTTTCAACAACCTTTTTGCTTTTTCGGGCGGCAATTAATGCTGCTTCGTTACATACGTTTGCAATATCTGCCCCTGAAAACCCAGGTGTTTGTTTGGCAAGAAAAGCTAAGTCAAATTCTTTATCGACCGCTATTGGTTTTAAATGGACTTTAAAAATAGCCTCCCGCTCATTTAAATCAGGTAGCTCAACATGGATTTGCCTGTCAAACCTACCTGCCCTCATCAATGCAGAATCCAACACATCTGCACGGTTAGTGGCAGCCAAAAGGATTACCCCCGTATTGGTATCAAAACCGTCCATTTCAGTTAATAACTGGTTCAATGTGTTTTCACGTTCATCGTTTGAGCCCATGTTAGGGTTTCTCCCCCTTGCCCTTCCAATGGCATCTATTTCATCTATAAACACAATACATGGTGCTTTTTGCTTGGCTTGGGCAAACAAATCCCTTACCCTTGAAGCCCCTACCCCAACGAACATTTCAACAAAATCAGAACCTGACATTGAAAAGAAAGGCACATCTGCTTCGCCGGCAACAGCTTTTGCCAAAAGTGTTTTTCCCGTTCCCGGAGGGCCAACCAATAGTGCACCTTTTGGTATTTTCCCCCCAAGTTTTGTATATTTATCCGGGTTTTTCAAGAAATCAACAATTTCGGTAATCTCAACTTTTGCCTCGGCAAGCCCTGCAACATCGTTAAAATTTGTTTTAATATGGGCTTCTTCTTTATCAAATATTTTTGCTTTTGATTTTCCTATCGAAAAAATATTGGAGCCGCCAGGGCCACCTGCACCACCCATCCGCCTGAATATAAACAACCAAACTGCCACAAGGATGAGGATGGGCATTAACCAGCTTAACAAATCGCCTACATGGTCTTTTCGTGTTTCAAAACTTACGGGGATAATATCCCTTTCTTTAAAGTCTTTTTGTGCCTCTTCCATCCTTTTTTCAAAAATTTCAACAGACCCAATCGTAAAATAAAATTGAGGCCTATTAGAGTCGGCATAGTTCAATCCTTTTTGCTTAAATTCATCGTACTTTCCCGAATTAAATCTGTCAGTCTTTATATAAACCTCGGCTTTATCCCTGTTAACAACCACAACTTTTTTCACATCATGGCTATTGAGCATGTCTTTTTCAAATTTCAACCAAGTGATTTCCTTCGTATTATCTTCAAAATTAAAAAATTGAATGCCAATAAAAGCAACAGCTATTAAGCCATAAATCCAATAAATATTAAACTTTGGAAAATTATCTTTTAATTTATTTTCGTTAAGCTTTTTCTTATCGGTTTGTTTCTTCTTTTCTGTCTGCTTATCTTTATCTGTTTGTTTATCTTTATCTTTTTCGCTCATTTACTCAAAATATTTGTATAAATCTACTTTTAAATCACAATAACCCATTACTTCCTAAAATACAAGATACATAAGAACATGCTCACATCAATTCTTGTACCATGCCATAGTTTTTCCTTTTTATAAGTAAAAATGTCTGTTTTATTTATTATACCAGTAAAAATGGCAGCAACATATATATAAAACCTTTGCAAATTTTAAATGCTTACCAAATTTAAGATATCTCATCAATATCTGTTCTGACAGCATCAGCCCAAAATTCCTCAATATTATAAAACTCCCTGAACTCATTCTGAAAAACATGGACGATTACATTCCCATAGTCAAGCAAAATCCATGTTGCATTATCGGAACCCTCAATATGAAAAGGTTTTTCCTTTGCCTCAGTAAGGGTAAAGTGCCCAACAGAATCGGCAATTGCACTTACTTGTGTTGTTGATTCTGCATTACAAATCACAAAATAATCACAGACAGCTTGCTCAAGCTTTTCTAAATTTAAAATTGAAATTTGTACCGCCTTCTTTTCTTTCATTCCCGCAACAATAGCATTCACTAATTTTTCGCCGGGATTTTCTATTTTCACCATATAAATTATTTAGTTTGCAAAATTAAGCATTTTTATAATCAAAATCGACTTGTTAAAATGTTAAAATTATTAACATTTTAACAAATGGTTTTTTTAATAAGTGTTACTGGGTAAGAAAAAGCAATCATGTTGCCGCTATACATTTAATTATCAGCATAATACACAACCTCTTTTATTGCGATGGCAACTATTTTGGGAAACATTGAGATTAAATCCTGTAGCTACATTAAGAAAACATTTTCCAGCATATCACATTCTAATCAAAAAACCCCCGAATCAAAAAAACAAAACCCAATTAATTATGCCAACAGGCATAATTAATTGGGTTTTAATTACATTTGGTAAGCTCTAAAATCCAACTTTTTAGAGGCAGAGGCCACCATTTATTATCTGTTTACTTCGTGCTTTTTGTCGGAGGTTTTGAAATTGACTCTCGCATGGTAGTATCAGCCATTACATTTTTCATGTTGTAATAATCCATAATGCCCATATTTCCATCCCTAAATGCTTGCGACATCGCTTTTGGGATTTCTGCTTCGGCTTCAATTACTTTAGCGCGCATATGTTGGGCCAAAGCTTTCATTTCTTGTTCTTCGGCAACAGCCATTGCCCTACGTTCCTCGGCTTTTGCTTCTGCAACTTTTAAATCTGCTTCTGCTTGGTTTTCTTGTAGTTCTGCACCAATATTTTTACCAACATCAACATCTGCAATATCAATTGATAGTATTTCAAAAGCGGTTCCAGAATCTAAACCCCTTGATAATACCAATTTTGATATTGAATCGGGGTTTTCGAGTACTGATTTATGTGAAAGCGACGAACCAATACCCGAAACAATGCCTTCGCCAACCCTTGCTAAAACAGTTTCTTCACCGGCACCACCAACAAGGTTTCTAATAGATGCACGCACCGTAACCCTTGCTTTTGCAATTAACTGTATACCATCTTTTGCAACGGCTGCAACCGGTGGTGTATTGATAATTTTCGGATTAACTGACATATGAACTGCTTCAAGAATGTCCCGCCCCGCCAAATCAATAGCAGTGGCCACTTTAAACGTTAAATCCAAATTTGCCTTTTCGGCTGATATTAAAGCATTTACAACAGCCGGCACATGTCCGCCTGCAAGATAATGAGCCTCTAGGTCATCACGTGTAAGGGTCAAACCTGCTTTTTTTGAAGTTATCATAGCATTTACAATAACTGATGGTGGGACTTTACGCCAACGCATAAATATTAATTGCACCAATGATATCCTAACATTTGTTATTTGTGCCTGAAACCATAAACCGATTGGGATAAAATATAATAATATCATCATCCCGATGATAAAAACCACTGCCCAAACTAAATAAATACCTATTCCTTCCATGTTCGTTTAAATTTTAAGTTTAACAATTATTTTATTTAATTTTATTTTAATTACTTCTATTTTTTCATTTTCATCAACAAAACCGCTCCTTGACTCAACTTCAACGAGTTTGTTGTTTATTAAAGCTGTTCCTGAAAGTGCTAACCTTGAAATTGTTACGCCCTCATCGCCAACATTAATTTCAAGCGATAAATCTTCTTTTGCCTTAGACTCAATCGCTACATTCAATGATATCCGTTTCCATGTTTTTGATTTAAAAGCCACAGACAGGATAAATATCAGTACCAATACTGTTGCAGCCAACAAATAGTGCCCATCCGGCACCCCATATTTTGAATATGCCAAGGCAATGCCCGAAACCAATAACAAAAGACCACCAATTCCGGCAACAGTTATCCCGGGGACAACAAAAAACTCCAACAATATAAGTACGATTCCTAAAACTATTAATGCAATAATTCCTGCTAATGTCATTTCGCTAAGATAATATTATTTTTAATAAACCAACATATTTTTATCCATTTCCTTATATCAACACTTAGTTAAGTTTTAAACTTCAGGTTGATTTATCAGCGTTCTTATTTTTGTTTGTTGCGAAGTTTCACTATGATATAAATTTGATTCATCATCCATTCTGTCTTCGGTTATTCTATACTTGCAGTCAAACCTTTATCAACAAGGGCATCTTTCATAGGTTTCAGGTACAATGATGAACCAGTTTTGACAGAACTTTTTCCTTTTAAATGTGCTATAAGCGCACACTGATGCGCTTGCTCCTGATTATGCTCGCATATTTTCATTAGTGTTTCTACAACAAAATCAAATTCATTGAAATCATCGTTATATAAAATCAAATTTTGAGCTGACTTATCCTTAAACAAAAAGGATTCAGTATATTTAGGTTTATTTGAGTGCTCTGTCATATATTAATTTACTTCATAAAGATATGCTGATTGTTAAAAGCTTATTTTTTACTTTGCTTAATCGCATCGCCTAATGATATCTTTACACTCCCTTTAAAAGCAACAATAAAACAATCATGCCCTAGGCTTTGCAATTTATTGCTTAAATATTTAGCTTCGCTATAACTTTTGTAATTCCCAATAGCATAAATATTCATTCCACCCGAATATTTTATTTCAACTTTCCTGGGAGCAAAATTACGTGCAAGTTTTTGATATTCAGCATCATTTAGCTTGTTTTTATACGCACCTACTTGTACACAGAATTTAACTTTTCTGGTATTGTTAGTCTGATAATTTGAACCTACACCCGATTTTTTCTCGATTTGTCTAGCTCGGGTAAGTGCTATATTCGCCCCATTATTGTAGGCTACAACATATGCATCAGGAAACCCGTTTCGTTTTATCGTTTTTTCAGCAGATCGTGCCATTGCGATGGTTTGATACATACCAGTCATATATCTTGTCCCTTTTCCAGGTATCTTTTCAGTAAAAATAGGCTCAATATTATTAAAATCGTTTGAAGAAATAGGTTTAATATACATACCTAATTGTACAAAATAAACTAAGCCTTTGGTATTTTTCACATTACGGTTATCCCCATTTTTTATTCCGTCAGGAGGTGTGATATCATCAAAAATTACTAATTCATGTACTTTGTGCCTAATATATTTATCATTAAAAACGAGTTTTGCTTTTCCAAACGAATAAGTTTTCCTATACCCATTAACTTTTGAAATTATATAAGCATCATCATATCCCATATTTTTCACATAGGCAAGGGCAGCTTCAGCACCCTCGGAACTATAATACTTACCAACAAGGTATCTCCTATATGGGTTATCAACAAATTTATCGTACATAATAGGGCTTACCTTTGCAAATTTCTTTGGAGGCAACAAACCTTTATAGATACCAAGTTGAATATGAAATACCACACCTTTTTCTATTTTGTATTTAGTTGGCTTTGGTTTTGTAACCGAATAAGTATAACTAGCCAGTACTTTCCAGCTTAGTTTTGAAGACGTGTTGTTTTTATCAGTACTTGTTTTATCATCATTATAAGTGTTTGTATTTACAAAATCTACATCAACCCTATCAGAAATAGCATCAGGGATACCTAAATAAAGGCCGTAAGCACTTTCTTGTAATTGCAATGAATATAGTTGGTAATCATTGGCACCCATTAATTTTATATATTGATCTGACTTATACATAAGGTTGCGTGAAGCTCTTATTATTGATTTAGCCTTCGCAAAATATTCGTTTGCATCACGCTCCAAAACGGCTGCCCGTTCAGAATTCATGGTTTTCGTTTTTGGCCTAACCTCAACAAAATGATTTTTATACACATTGTACCGTATTTCATTTGCTTCAAGATATATATTTGTAGCTTTGAGTAATTTATAAAAGGCTTTTTGCTCTTTTTCAATTGCAAGTTGTTTCATTTTGTCTTTTAACCTCAAGTCAAATTGGGTTTCTGCCAGCATATTTAATGAATCAACAACGGCATAATCTTTATCAACTTGCTTCATCAAATTATTTGCAGATTTATTTTTTTTGTTTGCGTCAACGATCTGTTTTCGCTCCACATTAGTAAGATTTATGCGGGGTAAAATCAAATTTGCCTTCGTTTTATACAAATTCACATCAGCCAAAGGGTTGTACTGCTCAACGTACTTCGGGAAAAAATTGGTGTCGGCACTAATAGCCGTATTGGTATCTACACTTATGGTATCAATCCCTAAATAATCATCGGTGTTTAATTTTTTATCGTTTGCATATGCCCCAAACGCGACCTCCTGTAACTTAAATGCATGAATCCTTAGCTCGTTAACTGATATTAATGCATCAACCTTCTGTTGTTCATCGCTAAAGGAGCCCCCCGATTTTTTTAATGCTTCATTAAACAATGTAGTTGCGCGTAATTCTAACTCACGCCCACTATTTGCATTTTTCGAATTGTCATTTAATCTTGTACGGTTTATCGCAGTTGAATAAATCCTACTCCTAATTGAAAAGGCTTTCTCATAATATTTCATCGCTTTGCTACCTTTTTTCAGAGCTTTCGATTTCAATTTTTCTGCTTTCTTAAGAGCCTTATTCATACTTTTTGAATTTCCGGTAGCTTCAGCAATTTTATATTGTTTATCAATATCTGCTTGATATGAATTATACTGCGCCAAGTACTTTTTTGCTGAAGCAAGATATTTATCAGCTTTACGCAACTGTTTCCGTTCATCTTTTGTGAAAATAGTTGTGTAATAACTTTTTTTGTTCAAGGTAAAAGATTTGAGCATAATTTGGTTAAACAACCCAAGCTTATATGCCTTATCTACTATTGGCTTTTTATTAGTTGTCCCATTGGCAGTTGTGGCAACTATCAAAAAAAATGAAACTATTAATAATGAAATTCGTTGTGTGTTCATCTGGAGTTAATTAAATTAAAATGATTTTACTACTAATGTAAAGCAAAACTTAATAATTTTCAAAAATACTAAAAAAATTAAATAATATGTGCAAAATAAACAATGTATGGTTATATTTGTGCATTCAGACAAATAACTCTTAGTCAAACTACAGGTTTTTAAATTTTAGCTTATAAACTAAATTTTAAACAATTAACCTTTGGCACAATTACGGACCATGTATTATTTTACTGATTATCAATCTATTACCAACTATTATACATTATTAAAATCAGGTATCTAAATAATTTAAGTTATGATTAATTTAAAAGTGGGTGATAAAGCCCCAGAATTTTTGACAGATTTCACCGGGATCGATAAAAATAATTTGAAAGGAAAAAAAATAGTCTTGTACTTTTACCCTAAAGATAATACATCGGGCTGCACGGCGGAAGCTTGTAATTTGCGTGATAATTACAACAATTTAAAAGAAAAAGGATTTGAAGTAATTGGTGTTAGCCCTGATACTGAAAAAAGCCATATAAAATTTAAAGAAAAAAACAATTTACCTTTCGAACTAATACCTGATACAAAAAAAGAAATTTTGAATGAATACGGTGTTTGGGGCGAGAAAAAAATGTACGGAAAAACTTATATGGGCGTGAACAGGACAACTTTTATTATTAATGAGGAAGGAATAATTGAAAAAATTATTAAAAAAGTTAAAACAAAAGACCATACTAATCAGATATATTCAGAACTAGGAATTAACCTTGTATGAAAAGCCGTTTAGCGGCTATTATGATAACTATTCAGTTTTTGGACTGGACTAAAACACTAAAAAAAAAGTACAATAGTTTAAAAATAAAAAAATGGCTAAAGAAAAAGAAAAAAAAGACGCAAACAAAGAAAAGCTTAAAGCTTTACAAGTTACACTTGACAAAATAGACAAAAATTTTGGGAAAGGTGCCATAATGAAACTGGGTGACGAAGATGTTGAAGATATCCCCGCAATTAAATCGGGTTCATTGGCACTTGATCTAGCCTTGGGCATAGGTGGTTATCCAAAAGGAAGGGTCGTGGAAATATACGGGCCTGAATCGTCAGGAAAAACGACCCTTGCAATACATGCTATCGCCGAAGCTCAAAAATCGGGAGGTATTGCTGCTTTTATTGACGCTGAACATGCTTTTGACCGCTTTTATGCGGAAGCATTAGGTGTAGATATTGAGAATTTATATATTTCGCAGCCCGATAATGGTGAGCAAGCCCTTGAAATTGCAGATCACCTTATCCGATCTGGTGCAATCGATATTATAGTTATTGATTCAGTAGCGGCATTGACCCCAAAAGCAGAAATTGAAGGCGAAATGGGAGATTCGCGTATGGGTTTGCAGGCACGATTAATGTCGCAAGCACTAAGAAAACTAACTTCAACAATCAGCAAAACTAACACTTGCGTGATTTTCATTAACCAGTTAAGGGAAAAAATAGGGGTAATGTTTGGAAACCCTGAAACAACTACCGGTGGTAACGCATTGAAATTTTATGCATCTGTAAGGGTCGATGTCAGGCGCATTGGCGCAATAAAAGACGGTGAAGACATAAAAGGGAACCGTACAAGGGTGAAGATTGTAAAAAATAAAGTTGCACCACCTTTCAAAAAGGCAGAGTTTGACTTAATGTATGGCGAGGGCATATCAAAAAATGGCGAAATAATTGATCTGGGTGTGCAGTTTGAAATTATCAAAAAAAGCGGTTCGTGGTTTAGCTATGGCGAAACAAAATTAGGCCAGGGTCGTGAAGCTGTTAAATTACTGATTAAAGACAACCCTGAATTGTCAGAAGAATTGGAAATAAAAATCAGGAAAAAAATGAGTGGAGATTAATAGTCATTTGTTAATTAGTCATTAGATACTGTATTAACTGGCTAATGTCCAATTATTTAAATTACAAGAAATGCAAAATTTAATTTGAACCCGAAATCTCATACATGACTTGACAATAGTGTCAAGTCATGATTAATTTCTGCTAATTAATAAATGCTTTTTTGCCTGCTTCAAGAAATTCAATAAAGGCTTCAATATTTAAATCGTATGCACGCGGCTGAACCAACTGGTTTCCATTTGAATCGAGCAACACGTAATATGGCTGCGCATTTACCTCAAAACGTGTGATTTGAAAATCAGCAAATTTTTTACCGACCGTTTTCTTTACTTTACCATCAAAACTTGAAGTAACCCATTCTTCTTCAGGAAGCTTTGTTTTATCATCAACGTAAAGTGCAACTACAACATAATCGTTTTTTAACATTTTTAGCACACGAGGATCCGACCATACATTAGCTTCCATTTCGCGGCAATTTACACAACCGTGCCCAGTAAAATCAACAAAAATAGGTTTGTTCACTTTTTTTGCAACCCTTATTGCCTGATCATAGTCGAAATAACCATTAATTCCGTTGGGCAAGTGCAAAAATTCACCATATTTAGGTCTCTCTAGTTGACTATTCGCATCAAAACCAGCAACACCGGTACTGTTATCCCTTATAATTTTAGAAACATCAAAATCGTGGCTCGACATAGGGGGCAAATAACCTGAAAGTGCTTTCAGTGGCGCCCCCCACATACCTGGGATAAGATATACCGCAAAAGTAAACGTAACTATTGCTAAACCAAATCTAGGGACACTTATAAACGGCAAATCACTATCGTGTGAGAATTTTAATTTCCCTAACAAATACATACCCATAAGTATTGCTAAAACTATCCAAATTGCAAGATAAATTTCCCTATCCAGTATTCCCCAATGATATGTTTGATCAGCAATACTTAAAAATTTAAAACCAAGCGCTATTTCAATAAAACCTAATACTACTTTTACGGAATTTAACCATCCGCCTGACTTTGGCAAATTGCTTAACCACGATGGAAAAAAAGCAAACAATGTAAATGGTAGCGCAAATGCCAGTGAAAACCCTAACATACCAATTATCGGTTCAAGTACCGCACCGCCTGCCGATTTAACCAAAATAGCTCCAACCAATGGCCCTGTACACGAAAAAGAAACAATTACAAGAGTAAATGCCATAAAAAATGGTGCCCAAACACCGCCTTTATCAGCTTGGGCATCGCTTTTGTTTACTAACCAACTTGGTAGCACAATTTCGAACATCCCAAGAAACGATGCCGCAAAAAACATAAAAATAAGAAAGAACAAAATATTAGGTAACCAATGGGTACTCAACCAGTTAGCAAAATTAACCCCAAACAAAACAGCAACTAACGTTCCTATTACCGTATAGATTACAATAATAGACAAGCCATAAAACAAAGCCTGGAAACGCCCTTTTGTTTTGTTTTCGCCTCCCTTCATAAAAAACGTAACAGTCATCGGTATCATAGGGAACACACATGGGGTGAAAATCGCTAGTAAACCAGCAAGGAACGACACCCAAAACAGCAACCATAAAGAACCATTCTCAAGTGAAATATTATCTGTTACATTAGTTACAGGTGTTATATGCTTGCTTGTATCAATGTCTGTTTCATTTATTTCACTAGACTTAATTTCCTCGGTTTCAACTACTTGAGAAGTATCTTTAATTTCATTTTCAAATTTGACAATTTCCTCGTTTTGCTTTTCATTGACTTGCGAGTGCTTTTCTTCATTTTGCGTTGTTACAGCTTTTACATTAAACTCAAATTCAGGGGTAAACAACACGCATTTATCTTCGTAGCAAACCTGATAATCAAATTCGCCTTTTATAACAATATCTTTTGTGCTTATTATTTTTATTTTTTGCCTAAGTAGTGCAGTATTTTCAAAATATTGGACATCAATATCAAAAATATCGTCGTGTACGGTTTTAGGTTTACTTACCTCAACAACTTCACCTATCTTTTTATAATCTTTTGTTTCCACAAAAGAAAAAGTCATTTTGACGGGTCCCCCTTCTTCAAAAAACTGCGAATACATGTGCCAATCAGGTTCAATCTGAGCTTTGAAAATTAACTCTGCCTCATTATTAGGTAATTGGTTAACACTGTAGGACCATGTTACAGGGTCAATTATTTGTGCCCTGGTTGTATTTATAAAAAACAGTGAAATTAAAACTATTAATATCTTTTTCATGTTTCAATATTAAAATTAATAATTAAAAAATTGGCTTGCACATGATTGGTTTTTCAAATAATTAATTCTTATTGACCAATTTTTATTTCGGCGCAAGATATTAAGTATCTCTCAAAATAATGTTATCTAGAATAAACTGTAGAAACCTTTAGAACAAATAACAAGCCCATTTACTGAACGAGTTTATCCCCATTTTCATCAAAAAAGTTATATGCCAGAAAAGAATATGACGAAACCGGGACTATTTTAATCCATTTTTTGAGTTTAAAAGACCATTTTAATCTTCGTGAAACAATCCCCTTTGTTATATATGAGGCGATATAAGGATGTAGTTTAAGTATTAAAACTTTTGGTTTATAACTTTCTACTAGATATTGTATGTTATTAAACAATTCATCCACAAATAAAACAGTTGGTGTAATCTCGCCCGTACCTGCACATGTTGGGCATGTTTCGGTAGTTTCAATTGTCATTTCAGGCCTCACCCTCTGTCTGGTAATTTGCATTAAACCAAATTTGCTTAGAGGTAAAATGTTGTGTTTTGTTCTGTCAAGCGACATAGCTTCTTTCATTTTCTCAAAAAGCTTCTGTTTGTTTTCAAGGGTGTGCATATCAATAAAATCAACAACAATTATACCACCCATATCACGCAACCGTAGCTGCCGGGCAATTTCTTCTCCGGCTGCAACATTAACTTCTAAAGCATTAGCTTCCTGATCATTAGCCCTCCTTGTCCTATTTCCGCTATTAACATCAATTACATGCAATGCTTCGGTATGTTCAATAATTAGATATGCCCCTGTTCTGATTGTAACTGTTTTTCCGAACAGTCCTTTTATTTGTTTATCAATGCTAAAACTTTCAAAAATTGGTGTTCTACCGGTATACAATTTTACTATTTTCCTTTTTTCCGGTGCAATGGATTCTACATAATCTTTTATTTCACGAACTAAGTTATTATCATTTACATAAATATTATGAAAACTACTATTCAAAACATCACGTAACAATGCTGATGTCCGATTAAGCTCGCCCATAATTAAACGGGGTGGTACAACATCGTTTAAGTTGGCAAATATGCTTTCCCATTTATCAACCAACTCGTTAAGTTCAGCGTGGAGTATGGCTACCCTCCTGTTACGGGCAACTGTACGTACAATAACGCCGTAATTTTTAGGTTTTATACTGTGGATTAGCCGTTTTAGTCTTTCTTTTTCTTCTGGTGATTTAATTTTTTGAGAAATTGAGACTTTATCAGAAAATGGTATTAGCACTAAATTTCTTCCGGCAATAGTAATTTCAGAGGTAATCCTTGGTCCTTTTGTAGAAATTGGTTCTTTCGCAATTTGAACTAGGATTTGCTGGCCCGAATTAAACAATTCAGTAATCTTACCATATTTGTTTATATCATCTTCAAGTTGAAAACTATCAAGAGGCACCCTTTGATTGCTATTGATACATTGGTTTAAATATTTTTGTTGACTCCTAAACTGGGGGCCCAAATCGAGATAATGCAAAAAGGCATCACGTTCACTCCCAACATTAACAAAAGCAGCATTCAAGCCAGTCATTATTTTTTTTGTTTTCCCAAGGAAAATATCACCAACAGAAAATCTTTTATTATTTTTTTCCCGTGTTAGTTCAACCAGTCTTTTGTCCTCAAGAAGAGCAATTACAGTTTCTGAATCCCTAACATCTATAATTAATTCATTATTCACAATTCCTTTAATTTAAGTTATATTTCAGCAGGATTTGCATAATAAAAACAACTTGCCCACTGTTGCCAAAAACATCGCTTTAATATATTATTGGCAGAACTAAACTTATAAGTAATAAACATATTGTACAAAGACCCTATTTCAGCTGCCAACAATCCCTAAAAGAGAAATATAGAAGTTATAAACTAAGCAATTGTCCATTTTATGCCCACTTACCAAATAAGTAAATTACAAATACAAAGGAAGTAACCAATTAATTATAAAATCATTGCAGTGTATATTTTTTGCGTCCCCATTAGCAAAACATAATGCAATTTTATAATAAACAATTATAGTTAACTAACGAATAAGGAATATGCAAGTAACTATTATAATGGTCGCTATACGGTGTGTGTGTTTGACGGATGACAAAACTGCTTGCTCTATATTGTTGTGTAATTCATCTAAAATTAGCCAAGCAGCCTAATTCTTTTCTCCCCTACTCTACTTTACTGTTCACGTATATTTATATATACTACAAAATAAAACGTTAACTACATGATAATCAAGAAAATAGGGTATATGTTTTTGTGTGTGTACTATTAATAATTATTTCAACCCATAAATTTCCCAAGTCATCACTACCTCTGAATTGCAAGCAAAAAAGGCCATTCGGCCTTTCTGCTTTTTAATTTGTTAAAACGACTAACTTATTTCTTCTTCTTGTGCCTATTTTTTCTCAGGCGCTTTTTTCTTTTATGAGTAGCCATTTTATGTCTCTTTCTTTTCTTTCCGCTCGGCATAATTACATTATTTTAAAAATTATTTTACTTTTTTCATGCTTCCTACAACAATATTCCTTTAAGTACACAAAACATACATAAAAAAACAAACTTGTCTTCTCATGAAAGCTTAGCTAACTATATTATTTCAAAAACCTCTCCAAAACTAAAGTGCTGATTATAAAAATTACTTAACGTTATTTTTAACTTTAGTAACAAACGTTTTAGAAGGTTTAAAAGATGGTATATTGTGCGCTGGAATAATAATAGTTGTGTTTTTTGAAATATTCCTAGCTGTTTTTTCAGCTCTTTTTTTCACAACAAAACTACCAAACCCACGAAGGTATACATTTTTATTCTTAGCTAATGAACCTTTTATTGTGTCCATAAATGCTTCAACTGTCTTCTGAACAGTTACTTTTTCTATTCCTGTATTTTTGGAAATTTCGTTTACAATATCTGCTTTTGTCATTTTTAATATATTTAGTTATCAGCGATTTACATTCGATTAAACGAAATGCAAATATAGATGTTTTCTGTAAAACTAAAAATTAAACTGAATATTTTTTTATAAAATTTTTAATATTAACATTTTCAATATTAATTTTTAGTAAATTCGGCTATCGGTTTTTATAATTTATTGCAATTTATTTACCTTATACTCTGACACTTAGACAGCGTTAACGCAATTATTAACAATGAAAAATATTTACAACCAGAAAATTGATTTTTTTAACAATTCTAGGATTTAACAAAACTTGTTTCATATAAAATAATTAAATGTCTGATTTAATTTACAAATATAAATTTAGCTTGCTTTCAGGTGTGTTTTTTGCACTATCCTGGAATTCATATTTTCCGGCAATTAGCCTGTTTTTTGCATTTGCACCATTGTTTTATTTCCAAAACCAATTTAAACCCCGGTTTATAGATTATTTTAATGTTGCATTTATTTCGTTTGTCATATTTCATCTGGGCACGGTATGGTGGATCTACAAATCTTCTATTCCTGGATTTTTTGCAGTAATAATACTGAATTCGCTTTTTATGGCTTTAGCATTAAGCCTGCATTATTTAGTAACAATCAGGTTTGGAAAACATATTGGATACCTGTCATTTATTGGATTTTGGTTAACATTCGAATTCTTACATTATCACTGGGAAATTTCGTGGCCATTCATGAACTTGGGAAATTGGTTGGGGCAAATACCAGAATGGGTACAATGGTATGAATACACCGGTATACTAGGCGGCACTTTATGGATTTTACTTGTTAATATTTTTCTTTATGAAGCCGTAAAACATATGATTAAAGACAGAAAAGGCATCTATGTTTTATTGCTGATTATCAGCATATTACTACTTATAATTCCAATTTATTTTTCTTATAACCTAAAACCTAAGAAAACAAAAAACAGCAAACCAATACAAATCCTTATTATTCAGCCTAACATAGACCCCTATACTGAAAAATATAAACCAATTTTGTTCGAGCAACAGATTAATGAACAAATTAATTTGATGAAAAAAAATGCAAGCCCAAAAACACAACTGGTAATATTCCCCGAAACATCATTCCCTTTATATATTGACAAAGATAGCCTACCTACAAATAAAAACATACAAAATATAAGGAGCAACAAGCCTAATCTTAATATAATTTTAGGTTTGTTCACTTATGGTATCAATAATGCTGACACTACATATTATAATACTGCAATTTGTTTAAATCCAGATGAAGGACATGCCTCTTATCAAAAATCAAAGCTAGTCCCTGCCGTTGAAAGGACACCTTTTTCAGGATATTTCAAATTTTTAAAACATTGGAATGTTAATTTTGGGGGCATAAACTCTACTTTAGGTACTAGCAGGCATAGGGAGGTATTCAAAACCAAAGATGTTAATATTGCACCCGTAATATGCTATGAATCAGTATATGGTGAATTTACAAGTGAGTTTGTCAGAAATGGTGCAGACCTTATAGCTGTAATTACAAATGATGCATGGTGGGATGGCAAAACCTCGTATGAACAAATTCTAATGCACTCGCAATTAAGGGCAATTGAAACCCGCCGACAAATTGTTCGATCAGCAAACTCCGGAATTAGTTGTTTAATTGCCGAAACAGGTGCAGTTATTGAAAATTTACAAAAAAACAAAAAAGCTACCTTATCAGTTTCAGCTCAAAAAAAACACATATTGACCTTTTATGTTAAATATGGCGATTTCATCGGACTTTACTCGCTATATATTTCTGCTATTATTTTGACACTTTATATAATTAGCCGTATTTTTTTTAAACTTTAGTTACTATTAATTTAGTCTATCAATTTTTTTCCATTATATTTGCCTAAAAAATATTTTATATGACTATTGATCTTTTTATCCCATGCTATATTGATAAGTTTTATCCAAAAACAGGATTAAATACAGTAAAAATACTTGAAAAAGCAGGTGTAACCATAAACTTTAACCCAAAACAGACCTGTTGTGGGCAACCAAGTTTTAATAGTGGATATTGGAAACAGAGTCTTTCTATCGCAAAAAAATTCACTGTTGATTTCCCGAACAACAGGCCAATAGTGAGCCCATCAGCATCGTGCACAGGTTATGTTAAAAATTATTTCCCTGAATTATCGAAAGAAGAATCCTTTTTAAGTGAGCATAAGCGCCTTAAAACAAATTTGTACGAACTAACCGATTTTTTAGTTAATTATTTAAAAGTTGATGATTTTGGTGCCGAGTTCAATGCAAAAGTAACTTATCATGATGCTTGTACCGCCTTAAGGGAGTATGGTATAAAAACAGAACCCCGAAAGCTACTGTCGAAAGTTAAAGGGCTGGAGCTTATAGAAATGAACGACAGTGATGTTTGCTGTGGTTTTGGGGGCACTTTTTCTGTAAAGATGGAACCTATATCTACAGCCATGGTCGAACAAAAAGTTGAAAATGCAATGGCTACAGGTGCTGAATACATAATTTCAACCGAAGCTTCGTGTTTGTTGAATATTGATGGCTATATTAAGCGTAACAAGCTACCTATCAAAGCAATACATATTGCCGACATACTAGCAGCCGGTTGGTAAAAGACCTGATGGGTTATTATATACTTTAAATGGATGGGGTTTGGGTCGAATCTATTGATGAACTGACGGGTTAACCCGTCAGTTGCGAGACACACACAACAATCAATACTTTTAACCCATCACCAATTATTGAATGGTTAAGTGGTTTGTTAGGTTGATATGCAACAACAAACAGCCTTTCAAAAATCAAAACATTGTACTATTTGGCTAAAGTGAAATTACAGGGCATAACAAGATGGACGCGCTACAACAAATATTAGAAAACTCAAAGCTTACAGACGAAAGTATCAAAGACAGTTTATTACACCCTGTTTTGAAAACGACTGATTATAAGCCAAGAGAAGTTTTTGAAGAATTGAAAGAAATTTCAGATACATTTTTCACTACTCGACGAACTGCAAGAATGATAGGACTTGCTGGTTTGCGGGGAACTGGAAAAACTACATTGCTTTGGCAAACTGCCGATTATATTTATAAAAATTATACGCAAAATATTTATCTTTTTCATATTGGCAATCTGCAAAAATATGATATTGGAATAACCAAAATACACGAAATTATTGAAGAAGAATTAGCAAACGGCAGACTATCATCATATAAAAAGGAAATCGTTTTGCTATTTGATGAAGTTCATGAAGATAAAAATTGGGCAAGGGATTTAAAAGTTTTGTATGATTTATTTCCAGCAGCTTTTGTAATAGCAACAGGAAGTTCGGCTCTTTTATTACAATCAACAGCCGATTTGGTTACACGAATGTATATTCAACATGTTTTTCCTTTAAGTTTTACTGAGTTCCTTACTATTTCAAATCCAAAAATAGTACAAGAATTTCATCGCAAAGACGAATTGAAAAATGTTTTATTTGCAGCAGAAAATGCTAATGATTTATTCAGGCAATTAGAAAATAAACGAAAGCTATTTACAGATTATTTTTCGCAAACAAATAAATTAGAAGACGAAATAACAACTTACATTTTATATAAAAACATTACACGTTTCGCATTTATAGAGAGTAAATCACAAATAAATAAGCTCTCGAATGATTTGATAAGAAGAGTTATTTATGAAGATATACCCAAGATGGCTGAAAATGTAAATATTCATTTTTCGGAAAAAATATTGCAACGTGTAGCCGCTTCCGATGAAATAAATTTGCAAACATTAAGTCAATCTATTGGTATATCGCAAAAAGAAATAAATGAAAATCTTGATATTCTTGTAAAAGCAGAATTATTAAATGTCCTTTATCCTTTTGGCGGTATTGACACTAAAATAAATAAGGCTCACAAATATTTTTTTATGTCGCCTTCTCTTAGGCGAGTTTTATTAAGTCCTCTTGTTAGTTCTAAGCATGACAATATTATATTTGCAAAACTACTTGAAGATATCGTTGTCTTATATTTAAGTCGCATATTTAGAGACAGTAATATTTTATCTTTTGCCTCTGCCAAAGGACAAAAAAACCCTGATCTAATAATAGAAACAATTGATAAGCCAATACTTGTAGAAATAGGGGTTAACAAAAACACAACAAAACAAATTTCAAAAAGCAAAATAAAATATAAATATGGAATTATTATAAATTCAAAAATGGATAAAATAGAGCTGCATAACGATATTGTAATTATCCCATTAAAATATTTTTTATTGCTTTAACGATAAGAAAATGTAAGGAATTATACTGGTCGTAAGTGGTTTTTGTTGTTTTTTGAATGAGCGAAGCAAGTGAAAAACCTACAAAAAACCACAGCTACACCTTCTTTGCCCCCCTACTCCTTAATTTCAATAGCTGTGCCGACATCAACGTTGTGGAAAAGTTCTTCAACCTCATCGTTTGTTAGGGCAATGCAGCCATGTGTCCAGTCGAAAAAACGGTGGAATTTACCAATATACCCCCTGCCATTTTTCAAACCATGTATTTTTATTAAGCCACCAGCCGATTTACCCTTGCTTTTAGCAAATTTTTTATCCGATACCGACGGATATGATACCCCAAGGTTTAGATAATAACCGCTATTGGGGTTTTTATCATTAATAACATAGTGGCCTTCAGGGGTTTTATTATCGCCTTCAAATTGTTTTGCACCAACTGGTTGCCGCCCCAAGGATATTTTATATGTTTTTACAAGTATATTTTTACTAAATACTTGCAATTGTCTTTTGCTTTTTAGCACAATAATTTCATCAATTTTTTCGCTTGTATCAAGTTTATTTTCAGGAAAAAAATAATAGGCAGCCAGTCCGGCAACAGTACTAAAAATAATTATTTTTGTTTTACGCATATCAATAATTATTAAATTAAAGCAAAGTAAATTTCATTTCATGTACAATTTTACTACATTTGTTTGATATATTACAAATAAACAGTACTTTAATTGTAAAATTATGCAAATTAATTTTAGGAAAATCATTCAATTTATTTTGTTTTTGCTATTAATAGCAAGCTTTTCATGTAACCGGTCAGAGCCTGACAGGGCAATGGTTATAAGCAAACTTAAAAACTCTGCTAAATTGGCGACAGTAGAATATATCGTAACCAAAATTATTACTGCCAAAGACAATAATTTGTTTGCTAAAGATGCCTATTTTTTTGCCGAAACCGAAGCCACCATAAAAGCGGGTATTGACTTGGATAAGCTTAAAGATGAGGATGTTAAAATAGATGGCACTAAAATAAGTATACTGCTCCCAGCTATTGAGATAGTAAATTTTTCGTATCCCTCTGAGGGTTTTAAGGTAATTGAAAAATACTCTGATGAAACGGCTATATTTAAATGGAATTCGATAGGTGTTGCCACAAAAGATGATCTTTATAGGCAAGGCGAAACAGATATAAGGCAAAACATCAATGATATGGGCATAATTAAAACAGCTAAAAAAAACACAAGGGTTTTGCTCACAAAAATATTAAGCCTTTCTGGGTTTGAAGAAATATACATTGATTTTAAACATCAGGAAACCTTATCGACCCAAGATGAAACATTATTAAAAGAACTCGAAGAGTTTCTTAAAAAAGAACGTGGCTAAAAAAAACAAACAGACAAAAAAATAAAACTATGGTATTTCTGGCAATTGTTAATTTTATAAAAAAATACTGGTTTATATTCCTACTTATAGTTGTATACATTTTAATTGCAGGACTAAATATACTACCCCGCGGCCTGAACATTTTTAAAAAGCACCGTTTATTAATTGATGAAACACCGGTTGTTGTAAAAGAAATAAAAGAAATAGGCGAGTTAAGCACTGCTGAATTTTATGGCGAAGTATATGCCGACTTAAATGAGGTATATAGTGAATTGCTAGTTAAATATGAAGACTCATTAAGATATAACCCTAGTTCGTTTTACGAAAAATACCCTGGGTTGAAAGAATATAGGAAAGAAAACCATTCATTCAGGTCAGAGGAAATTATTTTTGAAAAAGAATCTGAAAGTTACGAATTATTTATTTCGCAATATTATAAAAAAATAGAAAACTACCGAAAAAAGGAAGTAGAATTAAAAAAACATATTGGTTCAGCCGTCTCCAAAAGCGAAAAGAAAAAGATTGAAAAAAGGCTGGACGACCTACTTGAAAAAACAAAAGATGAACAGCGGGCATATATCAGCAAAAAAGAAAAATTCAACGGCAAGGAGAAGAGTTACAGAAAAGCTAAATCAGATTACAGAAAAAAACGAAAAAAACGGAACTTGGTTTACATTGGCAGAGGTTGGGTTAAAGCAGGGATAAACCTAAACAATTTATCTGATAAAGAGATATTTATAGATGATTCTGACTCTTTGTATATTCATATATTGATACCGGAACCTTCAATTTTGGATGTTGATATTAATCCGTGGTTTATACACACAAGAAAGAAAAAAATTAAAGGGTTTGAGCTTTTTATTGCCAAAACAAATAGTGCATTAACTAAAGCAAATTTTACTCATTTTGAAGTAAATGCAGTAAAACATAAATGTAAAATCAAACTTGAACAAGATGCCCTTGAAAAAGGTTTATTAAAAGCCGCAAAAAAATCAGCAATAACTACTTTAGAAAACTTTTTCCATTTGTTGGGTTTCGAGAAAGTAAAAATCAATTTTAAAACTAAAGATTATGAGTTAATTTCCAACAATTAAAATATCAAGGCAATTCCATTTTAAAAAAACATCACCAAATACTTATAAATAAAAAAACTGTTTTTTTTGAACCTTTATTCAGATTGACTAATTTTGCAGCACATTAAATTTAATAAAATGATAATAAAAACTTCAAAATTTGTTGTCAGTAATACTGAAATAAAAAAATGCCCCTCTCCTACTATTCCTGAATATGCATTTATAGGTCGCTCAAACGTAGGCAAATCATCATTAATAAATATGCTTACCAAAAGGAAAAACCTAGCTAAAATATCAGGGCAACCGGGAAAGACACGTTTAATTAACCATTTTATAGTCAATGACAACTGGTATCTTGTTGACTTGCCCGGATATGGTTATGCCAAAATATCAAAAACCCAACGCAACATTTGGCATGGGTTTATAAAAGAATACTTGACAAAACGTGAAAATCTGATTTGTACATTTGTACTGATTGATGCTAGGCACAAAGCTCAAAAAAACGACCTTGATTTTATGATGGAAATGGCCCTAAAATCAATACCTTTTGCCATTGTGTTCACAAAATCAGACAAAATATCTAAGGGGCAATTAGCAGCAAATATTCTTGATTATAAAAAAACAATGTTAAAAGAATGGGAGGTTTTCCCGGTTTATTTTGAAACTAGCGCGGTAAAATCGAAAGGAAGAGAAGAAATACTTGACTATATTGAAAAGCTCAACTTTTCGCCGGTTGCTGAAAAAATAAAAGCTAGAGTTTACTGATTTTTTATACTTTTGCGAAAAAATATTAATCTTTAAATTCTTTTACGAAATGGAACCCCCCATTAAAATATTTACAGGTTTAACAACAACTAATTTATCTGAAAAAATTGCTGACAGTTACGGCACAAAACTTGGCAAATCTTCGGTATTACGATTTAGCGATGGTGAATTCCAACCAAGTTTAGACGAAACGGTACGCGGCAATTATGTTTTTATAATTCAATCGACCTTTATGCCAACAGAAAACCTGTTTGAGCTATTGTTGATGATTGACGCCGCACACAGGGCCTCGGCTTATAAAGTTGTGGCAGTAATACCATACTTTGGGTTTGCACGCCAAGATAGAAAAGACAAGCCCCGTGTTTCAATAGGTGCAAAAATGGTTGCCAATTTACTTAGTGCCGCAGGTGTTGACCGCGTGATAACGATGGATCTTCATGCCGACCAGATACAGGGCTTTTTTGACATCCCGGTTGACCATTTATATGCTTCGGCTATTTTTGTACCTTATATTAACAGCCTTAATCTTGACAACATAGTTATTGCTTCGCCCGATATGGGGGGGGCAAAAAGGGCCAATACTTATGCAAGGTTTTTAAAAACCAACATGGTTGTTACGCATAAAACCAGAGAAAAAGCAAATGTCATTAGTAAAATGACAGTAATTGGCGATGTTAAAGGTAAAAATGTCATTATTTTAGATGATATGATCGACACAGCGGGTACCATAACCAAAGCAGCTGATATAATGATGGGAAATGGCGCAATAAGTGTTCGGGCTATTGCAACACATGCTATCCTTTCGGGGCCAGCTTACGAAAGGATAAACAATTCTTCATTGGTAAAAGTTATTGTAACAGATTCGGTTCCTTTAAAGCAGGAATCTGAAAAAATAAAAGTGCTCAGCACAGCCGATTTATTTGCCGATGTTATTAAAAAAGTCTATAACTATCAGTCAATTAGTTCAAATTTTGTTATTTAGAAAAAGGAAATGGCTTTGTTTGCTATGTTTTTTTTCCGGGTTATCCATATTGACTTTCTTGAAATATTTGATGATAAAAAAGTTGTCCTTAGTGTTCCTGTTGAATTACAAGGACTTGCAGAAGGTGTAAAAGCCGGTGGTAAACTACAAGTGATAAATCGTAAAATTAGGATAAAAGCTTTTCATAAAAACATTCCTGACACTTTACAAATTAACGTTGAAAATGTTGCTTTAGGTAAAAATGTGAAAGTTGGCGAACTAGCTTTTGACAACCTTGAATTATTAGATGGCGCCAACACTGTTATTGCCACTGTTAAACTTACCAGGGCTGCTAAAGGTATGGCAGAGGACGAGACAGAAGAAGGTAAAGAAGGTGCTGAAGGAGAAGGAACTGAAGAAACTACTGAAAGCAAAGAGTAGAACTTCAACAAACAAAATATTATTGATTATGAAGCATTTTTTGAAATTTTAAGAAATTTTAAGAAATGCTTTTTTTAATGCTAAAAGCGAAAGTAAAACAGTGAAGTATCTAATAGTAGGACTAGGGAATATTGGTGAAAAATATACTGAAACACGACATAACATCGGCTTTCAACTTCTTGATTTTATTGCTGCCAAAAATGATTTAAGCTTTGAACAAAAAAGATTGGCATATATTGCCGAATCGAGGTTTAAAGGTCGGAAACTTATTTACTGCAAGCCCACAACCTACATGAACCTGAGTGGTAAGGCTATAAATTACTGGCTACAAAAAGAAAAAGTACCAATTAGCAATCTGTTGGTAGTTGTTGATGATTTAGCACTACCGTTTGGTAGCATACGCATAAAGAAAAAAGGAAGCGATGCAGGGCATAATGGCATTATTGATATTATTGAATCGTTGGGGCACCAAAATTTTAACCGGATGCGTTTTGGTATTGGTGACGAGTTTTCAAAAGGCAGGCAGGTTGATTATGTGTTAGGTAAATGGTCAGCAGCAGAAAAAGAGAAATTACCTGAACGAATAGAAAAAATGTCAGAAGCGGTAAAAAGTTTTGTTTCAATAGGGATTGACCGGACAATGAACTTTTATAATGGGAAGTAGTAAGGGCACTTCGTTAAATTTTAGATTACCCCATTAATATTCAACTCTTTAAAACAATACAATAAACGTCTTAAATAAATATGGAAAGTATACACCCGTCCGACCGCTTGAGCGGTAGTACGGATATGTTCCGCAAAATAATATGTCGCTTGTCACAAAACTTATTTTCACAAATCCCTGACACCCTGAGTGTTGTAAATTTTTGACGGACTATTGAGTAAAGGACACATCAAATTTTTAGTAGAAAATGGACATTGAAACAATTCGTATAGATAAATTCCTTTGGGCTGTAAGGCTTTACAAAACCCGTAGCCAGGCATCAGAGGCATGTAAAAAAGGTCAGGTTTTAATGGATGGACATAGCATAAAACCTTCGCGGGAAATAAAAACAGCTGATGTTTTTGAAGTAAAAAAAAACCCGGTAACTTATAAGTTCCGTATAAAAGAATTATTAAAAAACAGGGTTGGGGCAAAACTGGTAGACAATTACATAGAAAATATTAGCTCAGACGATGAATTGGCAAAATTGGAGATAAACATGAAAATGCCCCACTTTAAAAGAGACAGGGGAACAGGAAGACCAACAAAAAAAGAACGCAGGGATATTGATAAGTTAAGTTTCTGACAATTAAACCCATAAAAACAAACCAATTTTATCCAAAACACGATAATCTCATGCAAACAATATCAAACCAATACAATTAATTGCAGGAAATATTACGTAATATACAAAAAAAAATATATTTTTAAAGAGAAATTTGTAACCCCTTAATTGATTATCTCATGAAAGATTTTAAATTTATATACCTAAGCATTTTCATTTTACTACCTGCAATTAGCTTTTCTCAAAAAAAAACTACAATACGGCTTATTGCAGATCTGGATTGTAAAGCAACAGTTGACATTGGTGCAAGTAAACTAGTTGGAAAAAATGGAGTTGCCGAATTTACTGTTAACAAGGGTGTTCACTATATAAACACAACAAGCCTAGCGTAGCCTAAAGGCTACAAACCAATTTTGATAAAATTATTATTTTTGCAAAATAATAATTTTCTATGACAAGTTTTGAGAATAAATACAAGGATGAT
>NBLH01000079.1 GCA_002084525.1 Bacteroidetes bacterium 4572_117
TATGAAGTAACTGTAAAAGAGTATAAAACATTTCTAAAAGGAAAAGGGAAAAAAATGCCTTCGGCACCAAGTGTTACTTGGCTTGAAGAGCACCCGGATACAAAAATATATTACCCTCTTTCAAAAACGCAGTGGTGGGGCTGGAAAGATAATTATCCCATGCAAAATATTAATTGGTATGATGCCCTAGAATATTGTAACTGGCTAAGTGCAAAAGAAGGCTTACAGAAATGTTATAAAATCAATGAAAGCCAAACAACTTGTGATTTTAGCAAAAACGGGTATCGTTTACCAACCGAAGCAGAATGGGAATATGCAGCACGTGGCGGAAAAAAATCAAAAGGTTATATTTATGCCGGGGGCAACAACCCTAATTTGGTTGCATGGTACGATGAATCTTCGGCATTAAAAGGCCCCTCGGCAGTAGGCAAAAAACAAGCTAATGAACTAGGGCTTTATGATATGAGCGGCAATGTTTGGGAATGGTGTTGGGATACTTATGCAGGTAATTATTATTCATATAGCCCAACTGATAACCCCAAAGGAGCGGCATCAAGCTTTTACAGGGTTGTACGTGGTGGTTCATGGCATTATAGGAGCGAATTGGCAAGATTGCCGGGACGTGATGGCCCCAAGCCGGGATTTTCAAGCTACAACCATGGTTTTAGGGTTGCAAGAACAAAAAAATAAGCTTAATTAAGGAAATATTAAAATCGGAATGGTTATCAAACTTAAAGTATTTATAAGTACTATATTGTTGTGTGTTAGTACCCAACTAACGTTTTCTCAGATTTTGCCAAAACTTATTTTTGTAAGGGGTGGTGCTTTTCAAATGGGGAATAATAATGCCGGCACTGACGAAAAACCAGTTCACACTGTTATTTTAAGCGACTTTTCTATTGGCAAATATGAAGTAACAGTTGCGGAATATAAGGTGTTTTGCCGAGAAACAAAGAAAAAAATGCCACCTTTGCCCAATAAACAATGGTATGAGGAACATGAAGATGTGAAAAAATGGGTGTGGAGAAATAAATACCCTATGCTTAATGTTAGTTGGAACGATGCAATGGCTTATTGTAAATGGCTTAGCAAAAAAACGGGCCAAAAATATACACTCCCTACCGAGGCCCAATGGGAATATGCAGCTAGGGGCGGCCAAAAATCAAACAATTACAAATTCAGTGGCTCAAACAACATCAACATGGTTGCATGGTACGATGAAACAACACATGAAAAAGGGCCAAGACCTGTTGGCCTGCTAAAACCAAACGAATTAGGCATTTATGATATGAGTGGCAATGCTTGGGAGTGGTGCTTTGATAAATATGGCCGGTATAAAGGTACAGTTAGCAGAAACCCCAAAGGCCCCAAAAATGGAAATTTCAGGGTAATAAGAGGCGGTTCATGGTATTATATAGATGATATGGCAAGAATTACGTCAAGAGATGGCCCATACCCACATTACGCAAATTATAACTATGGTTTCAGGCTTGTAAAATTACCACATTAAAATAAGATGGCAGAATATATTACAACAGCCGTATTATTTTTCACCTCTTTTTTCACCCTTATCAACCCATTGGGGGTGATGCCGGTTTTTATGACCATGACATCGACCCTAAGTGAAAAAGAAAGGAACAATACGGCAAAAAAAGCAGTAATAATAGCATTTTTCACCTTGTTGGCATTTGCTTTTTCAGGGCAGATATTATTTAATTTTTTTGGGATTTCAGTCGATAGTTTTAGGGTAGTTGGCGGTATAATTTTCTTTTTAGTGGGATATGATATGCTGCAGGCCCGGCTGGGAAAAACAAAAATTGACGAAAGTGATATTAAAACATATGTTGACGATATTTCAATTACTCCTTTGGCTATCCCAATGATTTGGGGGCTTATTGTAATGGTTATTGCTGTTGAATTTTTCTTTAGTGGGTTAAAACCAATAATTAGGGATATCCTTAGCATATAGCAGCTTTATAGTTTACCTAATTTCCGCAAGTCAGAGTCTCATTAAGTTGGTTATTTAACAAGTTAACTTCAAAAGCTTTTACTTTAATTTAGCAAATGAGGCTCTGACTATCAGACGTTTATCAATTGACCTGCGGATTTAAGAGTTTATAAAAAAGCAAATGTCGTTTTATTTTTTTTATTTATTTAAAGTTTAAATAGGTGAGCCTTTCTGTAATCATTGTAAGCTATAATGTAAAAAAACACCTAGAACAATGTTTGTTCTCGGTACAAAAAGCGGCTGCGGATATTATAACAGAAATTTATGTAGTTGATAATAACTCGGTTGACGATTCGGTGGAAATGGTTGAAAAATCATTTCCAGAGGTTAAAATAATTTCCAACAAAGATAATAAAGGATTTGCAACTGCGTGTAACCAAGCTTTATCTGTATCTAAAAGTAAATATGCATTGCTTTTGAACCCCGATACGGTGGTTGCTGAAAATAGTTTTTCAGCATGTATCAGCTTTATGGAAGAACATCCCGAAGCAGGGGCACTGGGTGTAAAAATGATTAACGGGAAAGGAAAATTCCTGCCTGAATCAAAAAGGTCATTACCTACACCACTGATTTCTTTTTATAAAATTTTTGGGCTTTCGGCATTGTTCCCAAAATCTAAAAAGTTTGGGAAATATCAATTAAAATATCTTGATGAAAATAAAATTGCAGAAGTAGAAGTGCTTTCAGGAGCATATATGTTTCTAAGAATGAGTGTTTTACGAAAGGTGGGGCTTTTGGATGAGCAATTTTTCATGTATGGCGAGGATATTGACCTGTCATACAGGATAATTAAATCAGGTTACAAAAATTACTATTTCCCCGAAACCACAATTATACATTATAAAGGCGAAAGCACAAAAAAAGGTAGTTTGAATTATGTGCGGATATTCTATAAGGCTATGAGCATATTTGCAAAAAAACATTATTCTGATAAAAAACTAAAGTGGTTTCTTTTGTTTATTCAAATAGCAATTTACCTGCGTGCAGGTGTTGCCATTTTAAAAAGGTTGCTTCAACGGATTTTACTTCCACTACTTGATTTTTCTCTCATTTTTTCAGCTTTTATCATAATTCTGCCTTTTTGGGGCGAATATAAATTTAATAATCCTAGTTATTACCCACCTGAATTTATTAAAATATTTATCCCCTTATATGTTGCTATTTGGTTGTTTTTTGTATATGTAAATGGCGGATATAAAAAAGATATTGTATCGAAAAAACTATTCCGCTCGGTAATTTATGGTAGTCTCTCAATATTAATTATTTACTCCCTATTACCTGAAAACTACAGATATTCAAGAGCTATTATCCTAATTGGAACATTAATTACATTTGTTAGTTTGTTTGCTGTACGTATTACTACAAGCCTTGGTAAGTTAAATACTATTGATTTTTTAAACAAAAGCAGGCAAAAAACTATAGTAGTTTATGAGAATAATGATAAAGAAAGTGATATATTTGGGTTTTTAAATGACAAATATAATGTAGTTGGTTATTTGTCTAAAAAGGCAAATGCAAAAGAAAAATATCTTGGCGATATTTCACGTTTGCCAGAAATTGTTGATTTCTACAAAATATCAAGGGTGTTTTATTTTTTAAAGGAGATAAGCCCAACTGATGTTATTAATAGCATGCTTGCTGTTAATAAAAAAGATGTTGATTTTAAAATAATTTTACCAAGTAAAAACATTAAGGGGGGTGATTTTTTCATTATTGATGTAGGTGAACATGTTGCTATAAAATCAAGCCATACTGACAGGGCAAAGAGTAAAATACTTGCAAAAATTAAAAAACTAAAATTATAGTATTTAGTGCATGGTTTTTGTATATACGAAACTGGTTTGTGTAAATTTTATCAGATAAATAAATTTGTTATAAATTAGCATTTGTTTGGTATTAATAAAACGTTGTACTGCTTACAATAATAATTTCAGTTTTAATTACATATAAAGCTTGAACAAGGATGTTGTCAAATATTCAAATACATTTAAATAGCATGTTAAATTTTAAATATAGGGTACTAGTTTTTAAGCTTTTACTTGCAAGTATGATTTTATTGGTAACAACGCAACAAAATATTTTATCGCAAAGAAATATTGAAGACTTTTTTTATTCTGCTGATGATTATGTTGATAATGAAAATTTTACCGGGGCAATTAGTTTATATCAGCGTATGTTGATTGATGAACCGAATAGCCCCGAAATAAATTTCAAATTAGGCTTTTGCTACCTTAACACAGCCGGCCAAAAAGGCAAGGCAATAAAGTACCTAGAAAAATCGCTTGAAATTTCAGAAAAAAAAAATAGGCACAAAAAGAAAAACAAAAATATTAAAGATGCTGACCTTATTCAAGTAAAATTCTATCTGGCTAAGGCATACCAATCTGTGTATCAGATAGATGAAGCCCTGCAGCGATATATGGCTTTAAGGAGTGAAGTAAAAGGTAGAAAGCTAAGCTCAAAAATTGATATTGAAATAGAAAAATGTAGGGTAAGTAAAAAATATGTTGATAACCCAATGAAAATATCAATAAATAACTTGGGTTATTCAATAAATTCTGAATTTTCTGACCATAGCCCGGTAATTTCTGCAGATGAATCAGTTATGATTTTCACCTCTCGGCGTAAAAATTCACATAGCCAGAAAGTAGAGCCTGATGGTGAATATAACGAAGATATTTACATAAGCTACTTTCAAGATAGTAGTTGGACAAAACCCATAGATATCGGTAGCACAATCAATACAGTAAATCACGAAGCATCAATTGGTTTGTCTGTTGATGGACAAAAGCTTTTTATATACAAATCAGAAGATGAAGGGAGTATTTATTTAAGCACTTTAGATGGGGATGTATGGACAACACCCAAAAAATTGGGTGAACCAATTAACACAAAAAATAGAGAAACTCACGCTTCGCTATCAGCAGATGGTAACAGGCTATATTTCACCAGTGATCGTAAAGGTGGATATGGAGGGTTAGATATCTATGTTTCATATAAAAAAATTTCAGGAAAATGGTCTGAACCCAAAAATTTAGGACCCACTATTAATTCGAGTTTTGATGAAAGGGCCCCCTACATACATGCTGATGGCAAGACATTATATTACAGCACAAAAGCTTATGATGGGTTAGGGGGATTTGATATTTTCAAAAGCAAACTCAATGAGTTTAATACATGGACAAAACCCGAAAATCTTGGTTATCCGATAAATACAGTTGCAGATGATGTTTTTTATATGCCAACTGCCGATGGACAAAGAGCCTATTACGTATCAAAAAAGGCTGATAGTTACGGTAAGTCAGATATTTATATTATTGCCCTAAATGATGCAGAAAAAACTAAAATTACAGTTATGACCGGCAAAGTTCATATATGTAGGGGAGATTTGCCAGAGGTATCAATAACAGTTATGAATGCAAAAACTAATGAAGTTGTTGGCATATATACGCCAAATTCAAAATCAGGTATGTTTCTATTTGTTTTGAGCAAAGGTGGAAAGTATAACGTGATTTTTGAAGCTGAGGGAGAAATTATCCTATCAGAAGAATTAATTATTGAAGAGAATGCACCATACCAGCAATTATATAAAGTAGTTGAGATTCCTGCTGACCCACCTTGTGTTGATGAACAAATTACAGTAATGGCGGTGGAGGAAGTAACCAATGAGCCAAATATTGATGAAATTGATAATATTGATGAAAATGGGGTTATTTACGACCAGAATATAAAAATAGAGAACATCCTTTTTCCTTTTAATAGTTCTAAAATAACTAAAAGCAATAGCCTCGATAGCCTCAGCAGATACCTTAACGACAATACCGGGGCAATAGTTGAGGTAGGCGCATATGCCGATGCCACCGGCAATGCAGCTTATAACTATAAACTCTCAGTTAAAAGGGGGAAGTCCGTAAAATCCTATCTGATAAATAAGGGGGTTAAAGCAGGACAAGTTATTGTTCAAGGTTATGGAGAAGAAAACCCCATAACTTTAAATTTCAATAGTAAAAAGGAAAAAATTACGGAATCGATGAAATTTAACCGCAGAATTGAGTTTCGTGTAATAAAACAGGGTAAGTATACCCTTTTAATTAAACCATTATCTAATATCCCGGATAAATATAAAAACGAAGGATACGATAAATACTATAAAAAGGCGAAATCAAACTATATTGAAACAAAAATTTAGGAATAATTAGCTATAATTCTGATGTCGAAGTATTTACAAAATAACACAATAAAACTTAGAGCCTTAGAACCAGAAGATTTAGAATTATTGTACAATTGGGAAAATGATTCAAGTATTTGGGGGCTTAGCAATACGCTTGTGCCTTACTCAAAATTTGCACTTAAGAATTATATTGAAAATTCAAGCAAAGATATTTTTGAGGCAAAACAATTACGGTTAATTATTGAGCTGAATAAAACTAAAGAAGCAATAGGGACCATTGATTTGTTTGATATTGATTTTTATAACTCAAGAGCTGGTGTGGGAATACTTATTGCAGAAAAAAAACACCGAAAATTGGGATATGCCCATAAATCGCTAAAACTACTCGCAACTTACGTGTTTGAATACCTTGGTTTATTTCAACTTTACTGCGATATTAGTGAAGACAATTTAAACAGTTTGAAATTATTTGAAAGCCTAGGTTTCAAAACTACAGGTAAAAAAGAAAAATGGACAAAAAAGGGGAACTTATTTGATAATGTTCTTTTCCTCCAACTTTTTTGTAAATCAGAAAGTTAAATGTTAAATTATTCTCTGGCTTAATCTTTGCATATTTGATTATGGGCAGCATTTATTATATGCCATAATTTAAAAAATCATTGTGTAAGGACAACGAGCATTAATCATCTTATTTAAATTAGCTAAAGGCTATTAAAACGCTTTACATATAAATGTGATTTATTAAAGAAGGCTAATATTATTGTACAAAACTAATTTGATAATCAAAAATTGGCATTCTATCAAATTTTTTACAGATGTTGCTGTATTAATTAATTAGGGGTACTCATTTTTGAGTAATTTTGATTTGTTTATACAAATATAAGAGTTTTTATTAGTACAGAAAACATGTTATTTCATTGCAATATTTTAATAAAAAAATTTAAAACTATCTAAATGGAAGCAAATAATATTCAGGCTTGTATAAATAAAGGTGCTATTTATGGCTTGCTTATACTTATTTTTCTGCTAAGATTTAATCTATCAGCACAAAAAAGCAATATTGATGATTTAATTGAAAATAAGAATTTTGATAAGGCAATTGAGGTAGGGGTTAGTTTGCTTGCAGATAAACCAAATAATGCTGGCCTGAATTTTAAAGTTGGTTATTCATTTATGAATACAGCCCTTCGTAAATCAGAATCAATTCCATACCTTGAAAAAGCATATGAAATATATAGTAAGAGAAAAACAAACTCTAAATCTGCTTTTGAAACCAAATTTTATCTTGGAATGGCCTACCGTAAAAATTATGAGTTTAAAAAGGCCATTGCCTTACTTACTGAGTTAAAAAAAACATCAACTAACAACGAACTGCACAATGCAATCGACAATGAAATATTGCAATGTCAAAACGGTGAAAAATTGATGAAAAATCCGGTAAAAGTACAAGTTACCAACTTGGGTGTCAGCTTAAATTCTTCATATTCTGATCATTGCCCAATTGTATCTGCTGATGAATCTGTAATGATATTTACATCAAGAAGAGAACCATCAGCGAGCAAAGAAACTGGTGTGGATGGGCAGTATAATGAAGATATTTATATTTCATATAATGAAAACGGTAAATGGCAAAAACCGAAATCAATAAGTATAAACATAAACACTGAAGCCCATGAGGCTTCAATAGGGCTTTCGCCAGATGGGCAGCAACTTTTTATTTATAGTGAAGTAGATAATGGGACTATTTTAACAAGTTTTTTAAGAGGGGATGAATGGTCAAAACCTAAAAGGCTGGGCGGAAATATTAACACTCGTTCACGAGAAACCCATGCATCATTATCTGTCGATGGGAAATTTTTATATTTTACCAGTGATCGTCCCGGAGGTTCGGGTGGACTAGACATATATGTCTCAGAAAAAAATAGAGATGGCACATGGGGCAAAGCTAAAAATTTAGGCCCTTCAATTAATACTGAATTCGACGAAGAAGGCCCCTTTATTCACCATGATGGGATTACACTCTATTTTAGTTCAAAAGGCCATGAAACAATGGGGGGGTATGATATTTTTAGTGCAAGTATAAATGGATTTGGCACATGGACAAAACCACAAAATTTAGGATACCCTGTCAACACAACTGATGATGATGCTTTTTTTGCAATAACTGCCGACGGGAAAAGGGCGTATTTTTCATCGTACAGAGAAGATGGCTTAGGTGGAAGCGACATTTATATGATGGCTTTACCTGAAGCCGATGAAAAGCCGGTTACTATTGTTAAGGGTAAGGTTGATGCCTGCGGTTCTGACATTAACAATGTTCTTATTACTGTTTGCAACAGTGAAAATGATGAAATTGTTGGATTATATAAACCAAATACAAGATCAGGTAAATATCTTTTTGTACTACCAAAAGGGAAAAACTATTCTGCAATTTTTGAGGTTAATGGACAAGAAAAAGTAATAGAAGATTTTTTTATTGGTGAAAATGCTGATTTTCAGGTTATCTATAAACCAATTTCGCTTCTGAAAGGTACTCCTTGTGAACAAGTAGTTGCTAGTGCAGATACAAAACAACAGCAAAGAAATATCGATTTATTTTCGGTTTGGGACGAAGCTAAAGGATATACCATTATTGAAGATATCGTTTTTAGGGTTAATAGTTCACAATGTTATAATTACAGGGATAACTTAGCTAAGTTGGCAAACTATTTAAAAACCAATCCAGATGTTAAAGTTGAAATTGTAGGATATTCTGATACCCAAGGACCTGAAGCCTTTAATTTAAAACTATCGAAAAAACGTGCCTATGTTGTTACTACCCAATTAATTAAATTTGGGGTTGACAAAAATCAGTTATCATATCGTGGCGACGGTATCAAAAATCAAATCTCGATAAATAACTATAAAGATGGGTCATACTTGTGGCAGTCGCTGCCCTATAACCGCCGGGTTGAATTTAAAGTAAGCAACGATACAAATGAAAAATTAAAAGTTACACCGGTTAAAATCCCCGTTTTGTATGGACTTGACTCAAAATCAGATGAAGTAAAAAAAGAACTTGCCAGGCTCGAAACTGTTTATACAATACAAATTGGTGCCTACCGAAAACCAGTTCAACGCAAGGTTTTTGCCAAAATAAAAAATGTTCAGATGTATTACTCCAATAAACTATATAAATACACAACAGGTGAATTCAATTCGTTTGAATCTGCACAAAAAGAGTTATTAAGCGTACATAATTCAGGTTTTGATAAAGCATTTATAAGGAAAGCCTCTGAATACCTACCAAATGAAATATCTAAATTGTACTCAAACCCAATAGATTTAAAAAGGGAATTTGCAAGGCTGGATACTACATATACAATACAACTTGGAGTTTATCGCAAACCAATTCAAAGAACAGTTTATGCCGATGTTAAAATAGTTCAAATGTATTATGTCAATAAGCTGTATAAATATTCAACAGGTGAATATAACTCAATTGAAACCGCACAGGAAAAACTGTCAAATATTCGTGGCTTAGGTTATAGTAAAGCGTATATAAGAAAAGTATCCGAATATTACCCAAATAGATTTAAAAACTTGTGAGTAAATTAAAGTTTTAACCTCAGTAGGAATAACATATCGAACCAAATTCAACCTTATCTTTATCGGCACATCACTATTGCGATACATGGTTGATAATTAGACGATTATAGTATTTTACCGATTGTTTTGACAATTGAAAACCATTTTATTTTTCTTAATAAAGATTACACCCTCCATGTGTTTCCCCTATCATGTTTGATAATCCATTGGCTTTTTCATAAAAATGGTATTACTTTGCATTTCTTTTTTAATCAGTAGTAATAAATGACAGAGAACATCAAAACATCAAGAATAAAATCACTTGGTAAAGATATAATAGATGCCATTAAAGGAACTGACCAAGATTATACCAAAGGGAGCCTCAAACGTGCAATTCTTTTGCTTTCCATCCCAATGGTCATGGAGATGGTTATGGAATCAGTTTTTGCCGTTGTTGATATTGCATTTGTATCAAAGCTTGGTGCCGATGCTATTTCAACCGTAGGGATAACAGAATCGATTATGACGCTTGTTTATGCTATTGGAATTGGTTTAAGTGTTGCCACTACTGCCATAGTTGCACGCCGTATTGGCGAAAAAAGGCCAAATGAAGCTTCCATATCTGCCGTCCATGCTATTTATGCCGGAATTGCTGCGTCATTCCTGATTTCGATTCCTGGTTTTTTTTATAGTAAAGAAATACTGGGTTTGATGGGTGCTTCTAAAGAAATGGTTGAAGGGGGCTATCAGTATACATTGATAATGTTAAGCGGGAATATGATTATTATGCTTCTGTTTATAATTAATGCTGTTTTCAGAAGTTCAGGAGATGCTGCTGTTTCGATGCGGGTTTTATGGATGGCCAACCTAATAAATATTGTGCTCGACCCACTTTTGATTTTTGGGATAGGGCCGTTTCCTGAATTAGGGATAATGGGTGCTGCTATTGCAACAAACATAGGGCGTGGTACTGCTGTTTTGTATCAATTATATATATTAGCCTCTGGAAATAAGCGCATTAAAATAAAATCGCAACACATGGTATTTAAGCTGGGTGAATTAATACGCTTAGTCAAACTTTCGCTTGGGGGTATTGGCCAGTC
>NBLH01000283.1 GCA_002084525.1 Bacteroidetes bacterium 4572_117
ATAAATTTTTAATATCTTTGTTTAGTAGCATTTTATTAGTTTTGGATTAACATGTCTAAGATGCTAATATTTAATGTTTTAGACAAATAAAATGCTACTTTTTTTAATCTTTTTTCAGGTGTTTTGATCCTGCGAAACGTGAGGATATAATATTAGAAAAAATCCCGGTTAAAAGCCGTAAAGTACTATTAATGCACCGTATAGATGGTTATAAATATAAAGAAATAGCCAAAAAGTTGGATATATCAATCAAAACAGTTGAAAACCACATGGGAAAGGCAATAAAGATTTTAAAAGAGAACAAACCTCTTTTAGAAAAACTTTTAAGCATAATTAGCATTGTTTTTTTACCAATTGTAATTTTAAACTAAAATAATATACCGATATTTGTTAAATTAGAAAATAATCGCCCAGGTTTAGATTGTATGGGATATTTTAAATATCTGCATTACTTATATTTTGAAAGTAATTAGTAATTAAGTATATGATGCGTTTATTTTTAGTTACCAATTTCTAATTACTTGTTAATTAACACAAAACAAACACTGATGGATCGTTTTATTGAAAATGAAAATGACAAAAATTTCGACATTATTGTAATTGGTGGTGGAATTACCGGTGCTGCTGTTGCTTATGCAGCTTCGAGCCGTGGACTTAAAGTGGCTTTACTGGAAAAAGGTGATTTTGGTGGGGCTACTTCGGCAGCTACTTCTAAACTTATTCACGGGGGCTTGCGATATTTAGCAAACATGGAGTTTGGTTTGGTTAGGGAATCGCTTAAAGAGCGAAAAATACTTGGTAATATAGCACCCAATTTTGTTTACCCTATCCCTTTTATGCTTCCCAATTATCGTAAATGGCAAGGTGGTATGTGGATGATTATGATGGGGATGTTTTTATACGATTTATTATCTTTTGACAAAAAAGACACATGGGACAAAAGCAAGGAACTATCTAATCATCAAACATATAGAAGAAATAAAACTTTAAGGTTGGAATCTAATGTGTTAAAGAAAAAGCTAAGCGGGTCAACTATTTTTTACGATTATCAAAGTATATTTCCCGAAAGGTTGACACTTGCTTTTATTAAATCGGCAATTGATTATGGTACACAAGTAGCTAACTATGCCAAAGCAACCAGCTTTGTTGAAACTGATAATAAAATTACCGGGGTTGTGGTAAACGATTTGTTAAATAATAAAGAAATTGAAGTAAATGCACCTTTAGTGGTTAATTGCGGTGGAACATGGGCAGATTTGATACTGAATATGGCTTCGAAAGGAAAAACCATAAACCACAAGGTAAAAAGATCAGAAGGTATACATATTATCACCAAAAAAATGAATAACGACCATATTATTTCCCTAATAAAAGGAAACGGGAAACACCTTATGGTAATGCCTTGGCGCAACCACACAATAATTGGTACAACAGACAAAGAATATAATGGGGATCCTGACAACTATAAAGTATCAAGAGAATCGATTATGGAAGTAATTGAAGACTATAATAAATTGTATGGATCCGGCGAAATGAAGTACGAAGATGTGATACATGCTTATGGAGGGCTTCGTCCACTTGTTGATGACCAAACCGAAGGTTCATATGAATCATCAAGAAAATATGAAGTGTATGACAATTCGGCTGATGGGATTGATGGTTTAATAACCGTTGAGGGAGGAAAATATACAACTAGCAGGAATCTTGCCCACCAGGTAATGGAAGTTGTTCAAAAAAAACTCGACATCAACCTTAAAGATTCAATTACTTACAATAATTACTTGTCGGGTTGCGAAATACGCAATATGGAAGAATTCATGATTAAACTACACAAACAGTACGATGCTCATTTCCAGGAAAATACAGTTGAATACTTAGGCCGCAATTATGGCAGGGAGAGCAAAACTGTATTTGGCTTGGCATTAAACGACAAATCGCTTGCTGAGGTACTTACTGACGATGGTGAGATTTTAGCAGAAGTACATTACGCCATAAAATATGAAATGGCAAAAACACTAAACGACATTTTTTTTAGAAGAACAGGGCTTGGGACATTGGGGCACCCAGGTGAAAAGATAATAGATAGAGTAATAAATTTAGCAACCAGTATGCTTAATTGGGATAAAGAAAGGGAGAATAAAGAGTATGACACGCTAAGCAAAGCTTTTAAATTACCTTATTAAATTTTGGATGTTGGGTCGAATCTGTTGATGAACTGACGGGTTAACCCGTCAGTTACGAAAACTCAGACTATAATCAACAGTTTTAACCCACGATCCTAATATCAATAGTTTGTTAAATTTTTGTAATACTCTGAATATCAGGATTTTTAAGAAACGGGCCTTAGTGCTTTAAAGTACTGATTGCTAGAGGGTTAATTTTTAATCTTTAATTTTAAATTTATAATTTAACGAAGTGTTATAATATACAAATATTATGAAAACATACAGGGATATTTTAAAATGGGGCGACAAGCGAAACCAAAAGCTTGACCATGGTGATAAAGGAAAAAATGAATATTTCTGATATTGATTTGGCAGGTAAATATTTACCCGGTAATGATGAAATCAGTATTGAAAAGGAAGTTCAAATACCAGAAAACATCATTAATAAATTTGAGGAAATCAGTGGTAAAGAAAATGTTTGCCATACTAACGATGAACGGGCAAATCATGCATATGGGAAAAGCTACCCTGAACTGCTTAAACTTCGTTTGTCGAAAATTGAAAACCCACCTGATTTGGTAATATATCCAAAATCAACCGACGAAGTGGTTGAAATAGTTAATATTTGCAACACTGAAAATATCGCAATCATCCCTTTTGGTGGTGGATCTTCAGTAACCGATGCACTTGAAGCACCAAAAGGTGGAATTAGCCTCAACTTAACACGGCACATGAACAAAGTGCTTAAGGTAAGTGAAATTAACAGTTCGGTTAAAGTGCAAGCAGGAATGTATGGGCCTGATTTTGAGAAATATCTGAATACATTCAGTAGCGGGTATACCTGTGGGCATTTTCCTCAATCTTTTGAATTTTCAACTGTTGGTGGTTGGATTGCAGCACGGGGTGCAGGTACTTTTTCAACAGCTTATGGTAAAATTGAAGAAATGGTACTTGCCCTTAAAGTTGTTAGCCCGGCGGGTAGTATAGAAACAAAAGATTATCCCGCCGATGCCGAAGCTTGGGACTTGAACCATATTTTTATCGGATCGGAAGGCGTTTTGGGTGTGATAGTTGAGGCAACTCTTAAAATAAGGAAATATCAAGCCAATAATGCAGCTTATGCAGCATTTTTATTTAAAGATTTTGAATCGGCTGTTAACTCCATGCGGCAAACAATGCAAGCCGGTTATGGAAAACCGCATTTGTTCCGCATTTCTGACCCTGAAGAAACTGATGTCGCATTTAAGATGAAGGGGTTTGATGGGACATTTTCGGATAGTTTTTTAAAACTAAAAGGATATAAACCCGGTAAACGGACACTGATGTTTGTGGTAATTGAAGGCGATAAGGATTATGCAAAGTTTATAAAAAATAAAATTAAAAAAACAGCTAAGAAAAATTCGGGCTTTTTTATAGGCGGCAAACCAACAAAAAAATGGCTAGAACAAAGATATTCAAGCGCTTATGCCCGTGACCCATTAATGGATTTAGGAATAATTACCGATACGCTTGAAACTACCGCCACTTGGGAAAATCTACTTCCATTATGGGAGGAAATGCGTGCTTATTTAAAAAACAGGCCGTTGACAACAGTAATGGTGCATCTTTCGCATGTTTATGAAAATGGGGCAAATTTATATATCACATTTTTAAGCCCGATGAAACGTGGTGATGAATTAGATGATTATTACCAGTTACACAAAGGACTTGTTGATACAATTGTTAAAAATAAAGGTTCGCTGTCTCATCATCATGGTATTGGCAGGGCTTTGTCACCATGGATGAAGCAACAATATAATGAAACAGAGCTTGGGCTATACCAGGCAATAAAAAACAAATTAGATCCAAATGGGATTATGAACCCGGGAAATATGCTTGGTTTGGGGTAAAAAAAAAGCTGCCTTTTTCAAGGCAGCCCAACTAACTAACTAATTCAAATTAAAATCCACTATTAATAACGTTTACGTTTCCTATATTTTGTATGCAACAGGTGATGTGATTTTTCACCTAATGGTTTATCTAGGAATGTTTTATAAATTTCTGTTATTTCAGGGTTTTCATGCGACATCCTGATTGGTTTGCCCATATCTTCGGCATAAATTGCTTCAATTCGTTTTTTGCGAATCTCATCATTGGTCGGGATTGGCTGGCCACCACCACCGATACATCCACCAGGGCAAGCCATAATTTCAATAAAGTGATATGGAGACTTACCATCAACAATTTGATCCATAATCTGACGGGCATTAATCAGTCCGTGAGCAATTGCAAATTTCGCCTCAACACCTTCAAGGAAACTATATTCAGGTAAACAGTCTTCAAATTTTACAGATGCCTCTTTAATTCCTTTTAAACCACGTACTGGCGTGATATTTAAATTATCGAATGGAACAGGCCTACCTGTGATAAGGAAATACGCTGTACGTAAAGCAGCCTCCATAACACCACCGGTTGCACCAAAAATAACACCGGCACCTGATGATTCACCCATGATACTGTCAAAATTGTCATCTTCGAGCTCAAGGAAATTAATACCCGATTGCTTAATCATGTGCCCAATCTCGCGGGTTGTTAAACCTGCATCCACATCTTGGAAACCACTATCACGCATTTCGGGCCTATTTGCTTCATACTTTTTAGCAGCACAAGGCATACCTGCCACACTTACAATTTTTGATGGATCAATTCCTTTTTTATCAGCGTAATATGTTTTGGTTAATGCACCAAACATCTGTTGTGGCGATTTACAAGTTGATAAATGCGCTAAATGTTCGGGATACATATGCTCAATAAATTTAACCCAACCTGGTGAACATGAAGTAATCATTGGTAATGCAACTTCTTTTTTATCAACAAGCGCTTCTTTAAGCCTGGTTAATAATTCTGTACCTTCTTCTATAATTGTAAGGTCGGCACTAAAATCGGTATCAAGTACAACCCCATTTTTTTCAAAGCAGCTACCATTTTGCCCGTAACCCTTGTACCAACCGGATAACCTAGCATTTCGCCTAGGGCAACCCTAACTGATGGTGCAGTATTGATAACTACATGCTTTTCAGGATCATCAATTGCTTCCCAAATTTCATCATAATAACGTCTTTCAGTTAATGCAGCTGTTGGGCAGTGTATAATACATTGCCCACAATTGGTGCAAACAATCTCATTCATAGGCAAATGCATAAAAGTAGATATTCTCATATCTTTCCCTCGTCCTGTAACGGCAAGTGCATTAACATGTTGCAGCTCGGCACATGTACGAACGCATCGCTGGCAACGTATACATTTACTGTCATCTTTTTCAATTGACCATGAAGACCTATCAATTTCAAAATTTTCTTTTAAAGGGCTCAAGTATACGCTATTGTCTACATTGTATTCAGCTGATAAATCCTGAAGTTCACAATTGGTACTTCTATAGCATGTGAGGCATTGTGTATCGTGTTCTGAAACCAATAAAGCCATAAGGTCTTTTCTTGCCATACGTACTTTTGGTGAAGATGTATTTATTACCATCCCCTCTTCGGCAGGTGTTGAACATGATGGGGTTAATGTGTTTTTCCCTTCTTGTTCAACCACACAAATACGGCAGTTACCAGCCACGCATAAATCTTCGTGGTGGCATAAAGTAGGTATCTTTATATTTACTTTTTTGGCAGCGTCCAGAATTGATTTCCCTTTCTCAATGCTTACAATGTTGCCATCTATATTTAATTTTATTGTTTCTGACATTTTTTGCTTTTTTAAATTAAACTTTACCTGTAACACTAAGGTTTTTAGAAAATCATTTCTTCCCTGAAATTTTTAACAATTGAAGTAAATGAATTAGTAACAGATTGCCCTAAACCACATTTGGATGTTAAGCGCATGGTTTCTGCCAATTTCATAAGTTGATCAAGATATTCCGGTTGTTTTGTCCCTGTTTTTATTGCCTGAATACCTTTAAGTAATTGTTGTGTACCAATTCTACAAGGGGTACATTGTCCACATGATTCTTCGGCATAAAAATCAAGATAGTTATGCAACACATTATACATTGATCGTGTGCTGTTAAAAATCATGGTAGATCCGCCTGTTGTGTTACCTTCGCCAATAAATGTAGTTTTAAATTGCTTACGTGG
>NBLH01000284.1 GCA_002084525.1 Bacteroidetes bacterium 4572_117
GGGTCAACCCCTTTTGGCAAAGTTAAATAACCTTCAATTTCTAAACCATCCCTAGCTATATATTTAATTGGCTTTTGAACAGCCATTTTATTCTCATCAATCCATGGGCTAACATCAACAATTTTCTCTAATTTGTCAGTCTTAACATTGAATAAATAATACGCACCTAAAGAGCGGTCGCTATAAGTACGGATTATCATTTTATCTTCATTTTTGTTTAATCCGGTTATAGCAATCTCATATTCACCAAGGTCTTTTTCCAGCCTTTTATAAAGGTTTTTTGTTGTTTCGTCTAAAAAGTGTTTTTGCCGTTTCCACGATGTCCAGCTAACAGAAGTAAGCACTTTCCTTTTTTTTGAGTATGCAAGGCCTGCTACATCATACCTGTCATTTTCAAAAATTAAATCTTCAAGCTTATTGTTTGCAACATCGTAAGTGTAAATGGCACTTTTATCACGATTTAAATTTGAGCTCACATAAAGTTTTTTATTATCAAAAGTGAAAAACAAAGGGTTTAAGGCTTCTTTAAAATTACCGGTATAAACAGCTTTAAATTTACTGCTTTCGTTTTCACGATATAAAATTTGCGAATTAATACCATCAACAACTGCGATAGCAACCCGTAATTTGCCTTCATGGTCGGTCATCCACCCTTGAATATTGCCTGGGTTTTCAGCAATCATATCCATTTTGCCTGTTTTGATATTTAATCGGTATGCATCAAAAACCCTTTTATCCCTTTTGTTCAGGCCTATAATCATTTCATCAGGCATGTCTTCAAGGTCATCTATAATTTGGGTCCTGACACCTTCAATGCAGGTTAAACATTTTTCGTTCTTCCCACTTCTGTCAGCTGCATAAATACTATAATTTTCATCACCGCCGCTATCCTTTAAATAAAGGATTGTTTTTGGGTTTGCCCAATAATATCCGGCAATATCCCTATCGGTAACACTTGTTATACGAACGGCTTTTTTACTGCCTACTTTTTGCACGAAAACATTCATACGTGTTTTGTATGGTGCCCTGTAAGAGAAATACTTACCATCCGGTGATATTTGATAACTTGATTTCTCAGGGTTCTTGAAAAAATCCTCAAGAGGGATAACATCCTGGGCAATAGAAATGGGCGTAATAAATAATGCTATAAAAAGCATAAAACTGAGTAAAAAAATAGTTTTTTCCTTCATGGTTATTTGTTTTAATTATTAAAATTTAACAATAGCCAAATATAATATTAAATTTTCAATTGCATCCCATTAAATTAAAATTGTACAAGTTTATAAATAATACCACAGAAATTTTGAGGGGGTAAATAAATTAAGCTAATTTTGTTTTGCCTAACCATTTAACAATTTAGCAATTTAACGAATATTATGCTTTCAAAATCAGAATTAAAAAGATATAACCGGCATATAATAATGCCGGAAATTGGACTTGAAGGACAGCAAAAACTCAAAGATGCAAAAGTGCTTGTGGTTGGCGCAGGAGGCTTGGGATGCCCTGTGTTACAATACCTTACAGCCGCTGGGGTAGGAGCCCTTGGTATTTGCGATTTCGATTATGTTGATGAAAGCAACCTTCAAAGGCAAATCCTTTTTGGTACCGATGACATTGGTAAATCAAAGGCAAAAACAGCTGCAAAAAAACTTGCACTGCTAAACCCATACATAAAATTTATTGTTCACGACTTAAAACTTGATAAAAACAATGCCATAGCTCTTTTCAAACAATATGATGTTATTGTTGATGGTTCCGATAATTTCCCTACACGGTTTTTGGTTAACGATGCATGTGTTATTACTGGAAAACCACTGGTTTTTGGGGCAATATACAAATTCGAAGGGCAGGTTTCTGTTTTTAATTACCAAGGGGGGCCAACATATCGTTGCCTAGTTCCTGAACAACCTGACTCGTCTGAAATGCTGTCGTGTTCGCAAATTGGTGTAATGGGTGTATTACCCGGCATTATTGGGTCGTATCAGGCAAGCGAGCTCATAAAAATAATAACTGGTTTAGGCGAGCCTCTGAACGGCAAAATATTACTAGTTGACACCTTAACGATGAGCCACAACATTATTGAATTTAAACGCAACGAAACTACTGCAAATATTTCTGTGCTAGACGATTATGGCGATTTTTGCACCGATGGTTTTCCCGATATAAAACAGATGACAGCCGATGATTTAAAAAAGCGGATAGGCGGAGAAAATGAATTGCAAATTATTGATATTAGGGAAAAAGACTTATACAACAATTACCATATAAAAAACAGCCAAAATTACCATATCGAAGACATTTTAAATAAACCCGGCTTGGTGAAAAAAAATATCGATGTGGTTTTAATTTGCGAAAATGGTATCAACAGCCTTGCTGTTATTGATTTTTTGGAAGAATCGCACGGGTACAAGCAAGTTTATAACCTCAAAAATGGCATGCAGGCATGGCTTGAAAGAGATTATGGCTCAGTATCAAATAAGCAATAGCTTAAGGTAATATATTAAGTTGCGAAACCTTTAATAGGCAGACATACAGCCATATAAAAGCCACTGAATAGATAAGCACTAAGTACTATTTAATGTTGCGCACTGATGCAAATATCTTACAATATGCAAGTTGCGTAAAAGTAAATATATAATTAATTTTGCATGGGTACTTATAACAATAGTTCGGTACATTTTTGGAATGGACTGATAATCAGCAGATTAGCACACCGGGTACATTTTTGGAATGGACTGATAATCAGCAGATTAGCACACCGTCAGATGATTGTATAAATTACTGATTATTAGTCCGTTACTTTTTTATTCGTGCATTTGCGGCAAAAATATAACGAAGTATTATTATAAGCCTATTTAGTTTATTTTATTATTATAAGCCTATTTAGTTTATTTGATATAGTCCTATGAAAAACTGCCCAATGGAATATTTTTTGTTGTACTTGTAAAATCTCAACTGTAAATTACAAATAAAATATATGAAACATTCATTGCAAAGGCATTGCCACCCAAGGGGATGACTATTATGAATGTTCCATGTGGCAAAATAATAATAAATATAGACACATGAAAGTAAAAAAACTTGTTGGTAGGACAAGTTGATACGAACCGAAAACGGCAATTATGTTATGGCAATTGTAGACAGCAAGTCAGATAAATTGTTGGGTAATTGCGGTTTGTTGAATGTTGACCATATTAATAGGAATGCCGAATTTGGTATTTTTATCGGCGACGGGCAATCGCGTGGGAAAGGGATTGGTGAAGAGGCAACAAGGCTAATTCTCGATTTTGGCTTTAATGCAATTAATTTGAACCATATCTGGCTTCGTGTATTTACTTTTAACAAAAATGCAATAGGTTTATATAAAAAAATTGGGTTTAAGGTAATTGGTGCAAAACGGCAGTCAAGAATTATTGGAAATAACAAAATTGATGAATTATTGATGGATATTTTACCAAATGAGTTTGAAAGCCCATATATTATCCCTTTATTTGAAAAAGTAAAAAACAAGTTTAAATGATAAAATTGGTTGAAATTGAATTATCAAAACAGGAACAGTTACAATATAGCCGTCAGATTATGCTTACCGGCATAGGTGTTGACGGACAAAAAAAAATAAAAAATGCAAAAGTATTGGTGGTTGGTGCCGGTGGTTTAGGCTCGCCCGTGTTGCAATACCTAACAGCTGCAGGCGTTGGAACAATAGGTGTTGTAGATAATGATGAGCTAGCTATAAGTAACCTTCCAAGGCAAGTGTTGTATGCTAAAAATGATATTGGGATGCAAAAAGCTATAATTGCAAGCAAAAAACTGGTAAAAAACAACCCAAATGTCAATTGTATTATACATAATTTGTTTTTAACCGATGACAGGGTTTTAAAAATAATTAAAAACTATGACATTATTGTTGATGCGACTGATAATTTGCCTGCACGTTATTTGTTAAACGATGCCTGTATTATGCTAAATAAAATTATGGCCCATGCATCAATTTACAAATTTCAGGGTATGGTTTCTGTATTTAACTTCAAAAAAGGCCCAAGTTATCGTTGTTTATTCCCTTTCCCGCCAAGATCGCCAAAAATATTAGAATCCGGTAGTGCCGGGATAATGGGGGCATTAGTCGGAATTATTGGTTCTATCCAGGCAGCTGAAGTAATTAAAATTATTTGTGGTGTAGGTGAAGTATTATCGGGGAAAGTATTAATTTACGATATGTATAACAACACTAGCTGTAAATATGTTTTAAACAGGGTTGACGAGAATTTTATGATAGACGAATTAATTGATTATGAGGAATATTGCAAACCAAGCCTATGATTTATAGTAAAACGATAAGCCCAAAGGAACTAAAACAAAAAATTGATAATGGCGAAGACATATTCATTGTCGATGCCAATATCCATATTAATATGCTGAAACCAATTGATTCTGCTAAAAAAATATCCCCGACTGATATTTTGACTGATAATTTTAGCATACCAAAAGATAAACCCGTTATTATTTATTGTTTACGTGGGGTAGATAGTTTTTTACTAATGAATATGCTTTTAAGCGAATATGCTTATACTGACGTGTATAGTTTAAAATCGGGTTTGGAAGGTTGGCATAAATTTATTGAGGAAACAAAGCACTAAGTGCTATTTAATGTTGCTTACGCACTAGTGCAAATATCTTACAATATGTAAGTTGCGTAAAAGTAAATATCCAATTAATTTTGACTGGGTACTTAATATAAACGGATAAATAATAAACAGATGGGAAAAAATTTAATTTATTTATTTTCTATACTTGCAATTACAAATATTGGTGTAGCTTCATTTGCACAGGAATCGGGTACAGTTATCGATAACAGGGACAAACATAAGTATAAAACCGTAAAAATAGGTGAGCAAGTATGGATGGCCGAGAATCTTAGATATAAGGCTACAAACGGGTGTTGAGCCTATAGGGGTGATGAAAAAACAGTTGGTTTATATGGCAGGTATTATACATGGGAAACCGCTTTAAATGTTTGCCCCGAAGGATGGGAACTGC
>NBLH01000080.1 GCA_002084525.1 Bacteroidetes bacterium 4572_117
TAGGTTTTATTTGACATAACACTAGTGTCAAGTCAAGCATGACCTTTCGGGCTGAACCTTGCTCTTTTTGTTTTTTGCTTTACTAAAAAAAACTCACGTAGCTACGGCTATGCTTACTTTTTTTAGTTTCTCAAAATTCCAAAAATAACATCGGTTTACCCGAAATCTCATACATGACTTGACACTAGGGCGTTTGTTAACAAAATCTTTATCACTCATTTATAAGCCCATCAACGGTTTTTTGCATCCTTTCGCCTGCCCAGTTAGCTGCACCTGTTTCTTTAATCACTATTTTACCCGATTTTGAAACCAAGTAAGTAGTTGGTATACTTTCAGTATAAAATGGTTTAGGTGTCTGATATTTAGTTGTTTGCACAGGAAAAACAAAGTCTCTTTTTTTCATAAAAGCACTTACTTTTTCGCGCTCTTCATTGCTTACAATTAAAAACACTATTTGGTCATTATCTTTATATTTATTATAAAGTTTTTGAATACTTGGCATTTCTGCAATACAGGGCGGACACCATGTAGCCCACAAATTTAGGAAAATAACTTTACCTTTGTAATCAGATAACAAGTATTTATTGCCATCAAGGCTTTCAACTTCCCAGTTATAATCTTTTTCACTTAACTGAACAACATCTTCTTTGCTTTTAACCGAAGGCTGAATAACAGCAACACGTATTTTATTTATAAATGCTACCACTTCAACCCTGCTTTGGGGGATAAGCAATGAAATTAATAATGCAATAAATAAAAAATCGGAAATAATACTGAATTTTGACTTTCTATTAAAATACTTATTTACTTTTTCTTTTATATCCATAATTTGTTTTGTCAGATAGTAAGTTTTAATCACTGATTTCAGCCCAAAAACTGCGCTTTTACCTTTTCTCCTCAGGATGTTCTTTGTAAAAATTAACCCAATATTCTTTCAGGGTAGTTTTCATATCTTTATGTAACATTAAAATACCAAAAAGGTTAGGGATAGTCATAAATGCGATGGTTATCCCTGAAAATATCCAAACAATTGTGGTGTCAACAAAAGATGCTACGAAAAAACCAATTACATACACAATCCTGTAATAGACTACAGCACCTGAACCAAACAAATAAGTAATTGCCCTTCCGCCGTAATACGACCACGATATGGCGGTTGAAAAAGCAAAAAGCAATAAACCGATAGAAACAATATATTGGCCGTAATCACCAAGGAAACTTCTTGTAAAAGCAATAGTTGTTAACGGGGCACTGTGCACCAACGATTTTCCACGAAACTCAAAAAGCTCAGCTTTGTTATCGTGCTGTATATCAGATAGTTTTCCGTCTTTAAAATCGAGTGTGCCTGAAAATTCTTTATTATCGTAAAATATTTTTACATCTTCGGCAACCGAACGTGCATGAATTATTGACAATTTGTTTTTAATTTCGGCATTTTCGATGTTTAATTTTCCTGTAAAAAGCGGTAATTCTGATTTACCGGCGATGTATGAAAAAAGTTCCTCTTTACCCTCTTTTGTTTTATCTGTAACAGTTTCAGCCAAAACAACCATATCAGATTGTTGGAAAGTATTTTGGTGTTTTTCGTGCCAAACCCCCGATGACAATAATACCAAACCTGTAAGCGAACAAATAATAATTGTATCGATAAAAGGTTCTAAAATAGCAACCATACCTTCCGAAACCGGTTCGTGTGCCCTAGCAGCTGCGTGTGCAATTGGCGCAGAACCCTGTCCTGCTTCGTTTGAAAATAGACCGCGGTTAACCCCCCTGTTAAAAGCAAATGCAAAACTTGCCCCAAGGAAACCCCCAACAGCTGCGGTTCCTGTAAATACATCCTTAAAAATAGCTACTATCGACGGGATAATATTTTCGTAATTATAAGAAATAACCAAAAGTGCACCTATAAAATAAATTATTGCCATTGTGGGTACTAGTTTTTCGGTAACTTTTGCAATCCGTTTTATACCCCCAATAATTACAACTCCCAATAAAACCGACAATATAGCCCCTGTTATAACATGTTCGATACCAAAAGTAGCATACAACGAATTTGAGATACTATTTATTTGCGGTAAACTACCTGTACCAAACGACGAAAAAACGGTTGCCACTGCAAAAATTGCAGCCAGCCATTTCATATTCAACTTGTTTTTCATGTAATACATGGGGCCACCGGCAATTGAACCATCTTCGGCAGTTTCGCGGTACTTATGCGAAAGCGTAACCTCAACAAATTTGGTTGTCATACCCAAAGCTGCGGTTACAAGCATCCAAAATAATGCGGCGGGCCCGCCTAAATATATAGCAAATGCTACACCGGCAATATTCCCAGTACCTACCGTACCCGAAAGTGCAGTTGCAAGAGCCTGAAAATGAGATGTATCTCCTTTATCCTCTTTCTTGTCATAAGTGCCTTTAACAATTTGTATTGCATGCCTGAAATATCGTATTTGTGGAAATTTCAGATAAATTGTAAAAAATACACCTGTTCCTAAAAGTAGGTAAACAAACAATGGCGAACCTCCGATGTGTGAATCAATAAATGTGAGAAAATCATTTAATTCCTGCATATCATTTTTTTTAAACCGATATCAAATTAAGAATTGCCAAAAGTAGAAAAAATGAATGGAAAAGAGCCTGTTTTAAGGATAAAAGATAACTTAAGTGGGATAAATTGATAAATTGTTATATTGCTAAATTGCTATATTGTTATATTGATAAATGATTTAAATTGCTGAATATTAAGCCAATAGATGGTTTGCCAATGAGCAAATAAACAAAAAAACATTCAATAATCAATAATCAACATGCAATAATCAACAATGAACCAATTACCAATTACTAATTACTAATCATTCCCCTTCATACAAACCCAGAAGTACTTTTTCGTACGTAATTGGGGCATCAAATTTCAGTTTGTAGTTAGGGTTGTATGCCTTAATTGCATCCTGGATTGCAAAATAAGCTGCAATGCCATACATAAACGGAGGTTCGCCAATAGCTTTCGATTTCATAATTGCCATATCTGTACCCTCTGTTTCAAGCAACTCGATATTAACCTCTTTTGGTACAGAAAAAATATCCGGTACTTTGTATGATGATAATGCATTTGACATTAAAATACCTTTTTCATCATATAATATTTCTTCCATAGTTACCCAACCGATTCCCTGCAAAAGTGCTCCTTCAATTTGTCCTTTGTCAATATCTTTATTTATGCTCTTGCCAAAATCGTGGACAATATTAACCTTTTCTAAAGCATAAGTCCCACGTATGCAATCAACAGTTGCTTTTACCAGTGCTGTTCCATAAACATGGTATGCAAAAGGGTGGCCTTTTTCTTTTGTTTTATCAAAATGTATAACAGGTGTATAATAATGGCCTTTTTCACTAAGGTTTATCCTTTTTAGGTAAGTTTTTAGTACTAATTCTTCCCATTCAAGGCCAACGGTTTTGTTAATTACCAATACTTTTTCGTTTAATATACTGATTTCACTCTTTTCAACACCCAATATTTCCGATGCAGAGATAATCAACCGTCCCAAAAGTGCATTGCATGCTATTTCGAGCGCTTTGCCGTTTAAATCGGCACCTGAACTGGCAGCAGTTGGCGATGTGTTTGCAACCCGGCTTGTATTTGTAGTTTCAAGCTTAATCCTTTTTTCGTTTACTGAAAAAACTTTTGCCGCAACCTGGGTCAGTTTGGTGTTTACACCCTGCCCCATTTCAATAGCACCCGTACTTATTCCAATGCTGCCATCCTGATAAATATGTACCAATGCCCTTGCCTGGTTCATTGATGTGTTTGTAAACGAAATACCAAAAGCAATTGGCATTAAAGCCATTCCTTGTTTTAAATGGCCGTGCTGTTTGTTAAATAAAGATATCTCTTCTTTAATTTCAGTAAACCCTTCTTTATCATTTAGTTGCAGCCATGAAGGCATTGATTTTACATCTTTGGCTATTTGCCCATAAGGGAATTCATCGTTCTCATTAAGTAAGTTTGTTTCTTGGATTTTTTGTGTATCAACGCCTATTGTTTCTGCTGCTTTTGCAATGGCCGATTCAATAACAAACATTGCCTGCGGTGCCCCAAACCCCCTGTATGCTGTGTTAGGCGGCAAATTTGTTTTGCAGCTATATGCTTTTGCCCTTACATTGGGTATGAAATAACAATTTGTTGAATGAAAAAGTGTACGTTCCATTATTGCAGGCGACAAATCGGCGGCAGCACCTGCATTCTGCAAATAATCAACTTCAAAAGCAATAATTTTCAAGTCTTTATCCAAGCCAATTTTATAATCAGAACTATATGGGTGCCTTTTGCCTGTCATTCGTATATCATCGAACCTGTGATAAATTAATTTTACCGGTTTGTTCAACAAATAAGCTGCCAATGCAGCCATTGCCGCTAATGGGGTTGCCTGATCTTCTTTACCTCCAAAACCTCCGCCCAAGCGCCTTACATCTACTTCAATTTTATGCATTGCAACACCCAAAACCCCAGCAACTATTTTTTGTACCGAGGTAGGCCCCTGTGTTGATGAATATACTTTTAAGCATCCGTTTTCAACAGGCACAACATATGCCCCCTGTGTTTCGATATACAGATGCTCCTGTGCACCTGATTTTACCGTGCCTTCAATAAGGTAATCGCAGTTTGCAAAAGCTTTGCCGGTGTTACCAAGTTTAAATGTCCTTGGCGGAAAAATAAACTGCTTTTTTTCGTAGGCTTTGCGTTCATCTGTTATAACAGGCAGCTCTTCGAATTCGATACTAATAAGTTGTTTGGCTTTTCGTGCAATTAGCTCATTTTCAGCAACAATCAATGCAATTGCCTGACCAACAAAATGCACTTCTTTTTCTGCAAAAAGTGGTTCGTCTTGTATTATTGCCCCAAGTTGGTTATTCCCGGGTATATCTTTGGCAGAAAAAATTTTTATTACCCCGGGCAGCATTAATGCTTCCCTGAAATCAAGTTTTTTTATCTTACCATGTGCAATAGTTGAGTCAAACACAAGGCCGTATAATGTGCCTTCCTGTTGTGGGATATCGTCAATATAAACGGATTCTCCTTTTACATGGTTTATTGAATCTATATTATGCATGTGTTGTTAATTTCTTAATGTCAAATAGTTTAGGGAAAAGCTCAATAAAATGCTGATAAAATAATTGCCGTAACAATAATTGTTTATATTTACTGCTCCCCCTGATATCACTAATAGGCGATATTTCTGAATTAATTATTTCAGAAGCCTTTTTAATAGTTTCTACAGATAATTCTTTGCCTTTTAAAAAATCTGCTGATTTATGCAATAACAAAGGAATAGCAGAAATACCACCGGCAGATATCATAACATCATTAATTATTTCATCTTCTAAACTTATACAAATTGCCGTATTAACGCTTGCAATATCCAAGTGTGTGCGTTTACTTACTTTTTCAAAATTATATTTAAAGCCTTTTGCAGGGATACTAAATTGTATGCGCTCAATTATTTCGTTTTTACCTAAGTCAATTTGTTTATATCCTTTAAAGAAATTTTTTAGAAGGACATTCCTTTTATTACCCTTATTGCTGATAATTAATTCTGCATTTAATGCCAAAAAAATAATACTTAGGTCGCCAATTGGCGATGCATTAACAAAATTTCCGGCAACAGTGGCCATATTCCTGATTTGTTCAGACGAAACAAGTGTTAAATGTTTCCGTAAACCCGGGATAATATCATGCAAAACCTTTGACTGCATTAAATCTGTTACCGAACAAGCTGTATCGATAATACATTTTCCATTATCAATAAAAATTTGAGGGTCTTGATTTTGGTTTTTGATAAAGCCCAATTTACTTTCAGAAACTTCATCGGCTTTTTGCACATAAATGTCTGTCCCACCACCAATAATAGTCTCATTGTCAGATGCTTGCGCAACTGCATTTAGGTTTTTTAGCCTGTTTGGAATAGTACTAAAGTAAGAGGGGATATAATTATGTTTAATCAGCCATTGAAGCGAGTTAATAGGGCTTTTTTGCCTTAGTTTTTCAACTATTATCGAAACGGCCCGTTCAATTGATTTATACCCGGTACAACGGCAAATATTACCGGCAACCGAACGTAGTGCAGCCGACTCTGCTTTTTTACCCGATAAACTAAAACCTGTTAACGAAACAATAAAGCCCGGGGTGCAAAAACCGCATTGTGTGGCATTATTTTTAATAAATGCAGATTGAATAGGGCTAAGTGCCCCGTTATTTATCCCTTCGATAGTAACAACATGTTTCCCGGCAATATTACCCAAAGGGCTAAGGCACGAAACCACAGATTGGTACAAAACTTTATTCCCGTTTAAGCTTCCTACAAGTACTGTACATGCACCACAATCACCCTCGCGGCATCCAATTTTTGTGCCGTATAGTTTTTCGTTTTTACGGATAAAATCAAGCAAAATTGCACCGCTTGGTTCATTGGTCCGGATAAGCTTATTATTTAATATAAATTCTATCATTTCAACAGTCAGTGGTAATTAGTAATTAGTCAATTAAACATTCAACACTCAATTAGTCATTGGTAATTAGTCATTGGTCATTGAGTCATTTTATCATTCAAACACTCAACACTCAACATTCAACATTTAACATTTAACACTCAATACTCAATTGGTCATTTAGTCATTAAGATATTAGTCATTAAGATATTGGTCATTAAGTCATTTTATCATTTTATCATTCAAACACTCAACATTCAACATTCAACATTTAACATTTAACACTCAATACTCAATTGGTCATTTAGTCATTAAGATATTAGTCATTAAGATATTGGTCATTAAGTCATTGGCCATTAAGTCATTAAGTCATTTTATCATTCAAACACTCAACATTCAACATTCAACATTTAACACTCAACATTCAACATTTAACACTCAACATTCAACATTTAACACTCAATTAGTCATTAATCATTCTTCATTCGTAAAGGTAATGGAAAAAAATAAAAATGCAATAATTTTTCCGCAAAATTGGGCTTTATTAGAAAATAGTTTTATATTTTTGGATTCTACTAAAAATGCGCTAAAACAAGGCTTGTGAAATTGAATGTTATTATTGCAGATGATGAAAAAAATGCCCTTGAAATTCTTTCGAGCCTGTTATTAGATACCAAAAAAGTAAACATTTTAAAACAAATAAAAAACCCCCCTCGAAATTGAATCCTCAATTGCCTGTTTAAAGCCCGATGCTGTTTTTCTTGACGTGCAAATGCCTGATTATAATGGTATTAGTTTGCTTAAAAATCTCAGGACATACCGTCCGGCACTACCTGTTGTATATGTAACCGCCCATAAAAAATTTGCCTTCGATGCCGCAAAATTAAATGCATTTAGTTACCTGTTAAAACCTGTATGCAGGGAAGAACTTCTTTTAACAATAAACAAGATTATTGATTACTATGAAAAAATTATAACAGGGCAAGAAAAAACAGATAAACGGATAAAGCTACCAGTTAAAGATGGGATGATTTTTATTGAGGCTATTGAAATAGTTTCGCTGTTGGCCGATGGTAACTATACAAAAATTAGCTTAATTGATGGTAAATAGTATATCTCGTCATATAATATGGGGAAACTGCTCGAAAAACTCCCATTATATCAGTTTGAACGAATTAACAGGGGCACTGTAGTAAATATGAATTATTTAAAAGAAATTAACTGGCGCAAAAAGCAATGTGTGCTTGTAGCCGGCGATATTACTGAAAAATTTCCGGTTTCGTCAAGCTTTTTACGTTCATTGTGATTTATGTTGTAAAAACCCTTTGTTTATTGAGTAAAATTTGGCCAAGCCCATTTATTGCTAATAATGAGCTTAAATCATATTTTACGGTAATTAGAAACGGCATTTATGCCGTTTATTACAATTAACCTTAAAATTGGCTTTAGCCGAAAATTAACAATGATTATTTTGTCTATTACAGAATTAACGTACTATAATCAATATCCTATTAATTGTAACGTTCTGAATTTCAGGGCTTTATGGGATTGTTTTTATTTTTTTAAGTATTAATTGTTAAAGTGTTAATCTAAAATCATCAATCTAAAATCTAAAATTTAACGAAGTGTTGATAATGAGATTTATAAAAAAAATACTGACACTTTTTACAAGTAGTATCGTTATTACATTGCTTTTAAGCCTGGTGCCTGCATTGGTTATTATTTTATTGGAGCCTATAGAGTTTAATAAATACATAGTTGAATTTGAAAAAAAAGAATCACGAATATATGATAATATAAACTGGCATAAAGATTTGGATAATGATGGGAAAGAAGAATACATCGATGTTTATAATCATAAAGGTGCAAGTATGGCAATTCAGATTTATGATTCTGAAGGGAAAAATCAAGGACAATTTAATTTAAATTATTTTATACCAAAAACTACGGTTTTTCTCGACCCTTTTTTTGTTGATTTAAATAAGGATAATGTAAAAGAAATATTATTGTTTTCGCAAAACAAAGATTCTGTTTACCTGAATGTTTTTGATTATAAGAAACAGGAGTTTATCCTGACTGACAGGTTTATAGCCAAAATAGGGTTAAAGCCTAAAGCTAAATTAGGCTACCCGTATAAAGTTGGACACTCCTAAATATCAGTCTATTGGTTTTCGTTTTCGCGGTCTTGGTAAATCTCCAAAATTTTTCAGAATATAATCGAACAAGGGGTCGAATTTGATTTTCTCTCCAAATAACCGTTCTTCCGGTGTTTTACCGTCAATACCTCAGGTATCAAAATTATGCACAATAGTAAGAACTTTTAATCTATTATCATCAAAACCTCGTTGGTTATGATTGATTAAAGATAAATAACCATTTCGTCCTTCAACTTGCGATGATGCTCTTTGGAATTTCCGACATAAATTGATTGCATCATTCTTGAGCCTCTTGCTTTCAATATTTGAAATTTCTGTTGAAAGATACTGGTTTTGATCAATTTCACAGCATTTTTTAAGCTCTTCCTTTAATCGCACCCGGCTTGGTTTATGCTTTGTTTTCTGAATAGCTAATTCCCAGTAAGTACTTGGTAATAAATAACTCACGTTTCGCAGGAATAAAAGCATTGTAATTTCTGATTTTAAAAAAAATATTTTATTCGAAATTAACTGTTTATTCCTTGATATTAAACAACTTTGCAACA
>NBLH01000081.1 GCA_002084525.1 Bacteroidetes bacterium 4572_117
AATTAATTTATAAAATATTTGCCGCTTTTCAATTGTCGGGTACAAAGTGTGTTCTTTTACAAAAACACCATCGTGATATAAATGTATGATATCCTTGTTCGATGCTTTTTTCAAGGCAAAACCATTACCAATGAATTCGAACCCTATTTTTTGTTCTGAAAACAATGTGTCCATATCAAATTTTATTTGGGACAAAGTTAGATGAATAATTGAATGAAATTAAAATAAAAACCAAGGCGTATTTTTTTAAATAATACAACATATTTAACACCCCAGCTCTTTAGTTTTTTTTACTTTCCCCGAATTAAGTTATTTCCCTATGGTTCAACTCAATATCAACATCAAATTTATTTTTTAAATGAACAAAAAGCTGTTCTGCAGAATATACAGACCTGTGTTGCCCACCTGTACATCCAAAACTAACCATTAAACTAGTAAAACGCCGTTTCATGTACTTATCAACCGATTGATCAACCATTTTGAATGCGTTTTTTAAAAAAGAGTGCATTTCTTCCTCTTTTTCAAAAAATTCTATAACCTCCTTATCACGTCCAGTTAATTCCACATACTTTTCATATTTGCCCGGGTTGTGCACTGCTCGGCAATCGAAAATAAAACCGCCACCATTACCCGATTTATCAACAGGAAGCCCTTTTTTATACGAAAAACTACTAATGTTAACAGTTAACCGCCGTTTTGGGTTTTTGATTTTTTTTAATTCTTCCGATTTTGTAAGCGCCCTTAATACTTTCATAAGTTCCGGAAACTCAACCGGTAGTTTCTTTGTATCGAGCAGATATTCAAGGTTTTGAATCGCAAACGGGATACTACGTAAAAAATGGGATTTTTTCTCGTAAAAACCCCTAAAACCATAAGCCCCCATTGCTTGCATAATCCTAATGAGTATATAGCCAAAAAAATAACTGTCAAACTTGTCAATATCGGGCACATTATATGCTGCTAATTTTTCAATGTAGTATTTTTGTAATGTATTTCTGGTAACCTGTGGTATATCTGCTTTGGCATCGTATAGCAAAGAGGCGAGGTCGTAATGCAAAGAACCCTGCCTACCACCCTGATAATCAATAAAATAAGGCTCATCATTATATATCATTACATTTCTGGTTTGAAAATCGCGATATAAAAAATATTTAGTGTCTGCCCCTAGCAAATAATCTGAAAATTTCAGGAAATCACTTTCAAGATCTTGTTCGTCGAAAGGTATTTTTGCCAATTTAAGAAAATAGTACTTAAAATAATTCAAATCCCACATCATCGACTGTTTATCGAACGCTTCACGTGGGTAACAATAACTATAATCAAAACCTGATGCACCCTCAACCTGAAATTTTACTAATTGATCAATTACTTTTTTAATCATATTAATTAAATCATCAGGAAACTCAACAGCCCTTTTTTCTGAAACATAGTTAAAAAGGGTGGTGTCGCCCAGATCTTCTTGCAAATATATATTTTCATCTAAGTTTTCTGCATATATTTCGGGTACTGGTAAATTCTTCGACTTAAAATGTTTTGAAAATTTTAAAAAGGCTATATTCTCTTTCCTATCTTCGTTATGTGCGGCAATAACCGATTTTGATTTGCTTTTTATCCGAAAATATTTCCTGTAAGAACCCGATTCAGGCAGTGCCGTAATTGTTAAAATATCTTCGCCACACCATTTGGCGAACAATTCTGTTATGGATTTTTTAATTTCTTTATTCAATTTGTTAATTTTTAAAATTAGTATTTCAATTATAATTTTTATTCCTGATGCGGTGGATTATCTTTTTTTTCAACAAGTTCAATAAAATCTTTAATCTTTTCGTTTGGTACGGTAACTGACAAATGATAATGTTTTAGCAACCATTTGCCCGATGTTTTTTCAAGCACACCCGATGAACGGCAAACCCCCATCCAAGTATTTAATGTTTCGTTAAACCAAGCTGTTTTTTTGTTTTTCGAATAATAAAATTTTCGCTCAATTGGTGTAAAAGCCCAAGCTTTTCCCTTGTCGAAATATGGTTTGGCAAATTTAACAAATTCATCCTTTGTCCACCTTTCCGAAGCATCGGTGCCAATATAGATACAGTCTGCTGCCATAAAGCCAAAAAACGCTTCACCATTTGCATTTGTAGCTGCCAAATGCCAATTATCGAGCAATTTATTTAATTTTGCATCATTTTTATTCTGAGCATAACCAACTGATATACTGAAACATAACAACACAATTAGTGTAATTTTTCTCATCTTTTTATTTTATTAATTCTTATTTTTCCCTTTTCCTTTTTCTTTTTCTTTAGTTTTTATATCATCATCTTCATCTTTGACATAAATTGTCCGACCAAAATCAAAAAGCGAAAAATTCACATATCTTTTGGGGTTTTCGTGCATATCCCTCAATAACCTGTTTAAGTGATAGGTGGCATTTTCGATATTCCGGTATAAAGTATCGTTATGCAATAATTGGTTTATTGAGCCATCCCCTTCGTTAATTGCACTTAAAATTTCATTAAACTGAAGCAACGCCGAGTCAGTTTTATTTAGCGTTGCAGCAATATCAGCCTTTGCAAGGGAATCGCTAATAGATGAAAAATTTTTAATAATTGTACTAATTTCTTTATTATTATCTTTAAGGTTAGCTGTAATTGACTCAATATTAGCAAATATTTTAGCTAAAACACCCTTTTTCTTTGCTAGCATCGTATCAAGCGCATATGTTGAGCTCTCAAGGTTCTCAATAGTGTTTTTTATGCTGGCAAATGTTTCTCTAAGATTTTCCTGGGTGTTTTCATTAAATACCAACCTAAGTATCAGCATTACAGAATCAATTGATGACAATAAACTTTCTGTTTTTTTCTTTAAAGGAAGCATTTCCATGTTTACCCGTGCCATTAAATCGCCTTCGATACTACCAGGTATAGTGTCGCCATCCTGATAAAATAGGGCATCTTTCCCATTAACAATTTTTATGGCCTTTGTACCCATTAAGTCCATACTGTATATTTGGGCCACTGCACCTTTTCTAATATTATATTTTCCTTCAATCATTAACTCAGCAACCAGATATTCGCTAGTATCCTGATAAAACAGAATATCAGTAACCTGGCCAATTTTATAACCATTGATCATAATAGCACTTGAAGCACCAAGCCCATTAATATTTTTATAAACTACGTAATAACTATTAGTAGTACTAAAAAAATCTTTACCTTTTAAGTAACCTATGCCCCATATTGAAAGAAATAGTGCAACAATTACAAGTACACCTATTTTAATTATGGCCGATTTATTCATAAACGATATTTTTTTATGCAAACATAAACATTAATTTATTAGCTTCACTTGATTAAATTTCAAAATCCACAAACATCCACTTCTAACACATTAATTCTCAATCACATAACTCTAATCTCTAATACTACTTTACGAAGTTATAATTATCTGACAAAATGTTTTTACGGACTGAAAGTCCAGCTTAATTTGATATATTGATAAGTTGGGCTTCAGCCCGCAATTAATTTTGATATTTACCATACCCCAAGGCGTTGCCTTGGGCAAATATGATTTAGCCTTTCAGGCTGATTATTAGTAAGTTTTAAGTTCGTAAAGTAGTTTTAATTACCAATTCATTCAATAAGCAAAAAACACTTAAAACTCAATTTGTTTATTTGGTTATCTGGTTATTTGATTATAGTCATTAAATCAATTTGTCATTACATTCATTCAACATTTTCAATATTTAATATTCAACAACCAATGACTTAATAACTAATAACCTAATTACCAATTACGAATCATCTTCTCCCTATCTCTTTTAAAGCTTGGTTAATTGAAATCCGTTCACCTTTTTTAAATGCAACCACAAAAGCATCAGGAATTTTTTTCCTGACTTCGGCTTGTAATTTAACAATTTTTTTAAAATCACCAGTGTTACCGACATAATATTTATAAATACCTTTATATTTTATTTTTTCAACATTTTTTAAGCCCTTAAATTGTTTAGATTTAGATGGAATAATTCCGGTTGATGACTTTATTTGGATTTTAAATATAACATTGGTTTCTGTTTTTGTATAAGTATAATTTTGATTGCTTGAATTTTTATTATTTGACGGGATAAACTTACTGTTTTTTTCTATTTCATTTTTGTAATCCCTAAAAGCCCTGAATATTGCAGAAGCAATTATCGATTGGCCGTAGTCGGTACGCAAAAACTTTTCTTCTGAATGGTTGCTAATAAAACCGGTTTCGACAAGAATTGCAGGCATTGTAGCATTCCATAGCACAACCAAGCCGGCTTGTTTAACCCCCCTGCTTTTTCTGCCTGCCCTGTTTTTAAATTGATCTTGAACTTTTTTTGCAAACAAAAGGCTTTGTTCCAAATGGGCATTTTGCAATAAAGATAGGGTGATATATGATTCCGGTGAATTGGGATCGAAACCTTTATAGTTTTTTTTATAGCTTTTTTCTTTTAAAATAACAGAATTCTCACGTTGGGCTACTTCTAAATTATCATCGCTTTTGTGGATACCCATAACAAAAGTTGATGTACCTGTAGGTTTTGGCGAAGCAACTGAATTTACGTGGATTGAAATAAAAACTTGTGCATTATTTTTATTTGCAATTTCTGCCCTTTTAAACAATTCGATAAATTTATCAGTTTTTCTGGTATAAATTACTTTTATACCTTTTAATTTAGTTTCAATATAATTGCCAAGTTTTAAAGCAATTGACAATGCAATATCCTTTTCATAAGCCTTTTTCCCGATTGCCCCTGAATCTTTGCCCCCATGCCCGGCATCAATTACTATAGTGTTTATTTTGTACTGAGCCATCACTGGAGAATGTACAAAAAATATCATTAAAATAATTGCTGTAAGCAAATGATTATTAAGTAAATATTTTAGAAAATTAAACATTTGATAATCTTTTCATTTAAAAAACGTTAAAATTAACATCTAAATTAATAGTATTGTATTATTTTCGCAATTTTTCTGTTAGTTTTGATATTTAAAATCAAACAAACTAAAAACATCACAAATATAGTATTTAGAAAATTGTTTAAAAAACCAACCATAAAACTTTTATTAGTCCTATTTTCTGTTATTGCAGCGCAAATAATTGTTGCCCAAGAAGATATTACAAAAATAGATAGTTTAAAAACTTCAATTGATTCTGTTGTAGTTGACTCGGCAAAGGTAATTAATGCCGAACAAGGTGAAGTTAAAGTACCTATTCATTATGCCGCCAAGGATTCAATGATGATTTCGCTGAAAACCAAAATGATATATGCTTATGGTGAAGCGAATTTAAAAATGGATAAAATGAACTTGGATGCCGGATACATACAAGTGAATATGGATTCGAATTATATTTTTGCCAGTCCTTTTGGGGATAAAAGTGGCGAACAACAAAATAATCCTAAATTTCAGCAAGGAAATGAAAATTATGATGTGGATTCAATGAAATATAATTTCAATTCGAAAAAAGGGATTATTTATGGTGTTATCACCGAACAGTCAGGTGGTTTTTTACATGGCACCAAAACAAAAATACAAGCAAATAAAGAGGTACACATTATTGATGGGAAATTTACGACCTGTGATGCAAAACACCCCCATTTTTATATGAAATTGACAAAAGCGAAAGTAATACCTGAAAAAAGAATAGTATCAGGCCCTTTTTATTTTGTAGTGGCCGACATCCCAATACCTCTAGGTTTACCTTTTGGCTTGTTCCCAAATCAAAAAAAAAATCGTTCGGGTGTTATTATGCCATCGTATGGCGAAGAAAAACGAAGGGGGTTTTTCATTAACCAAGGGGGATATTATTTTGCTATAAATGATTATGTTGACCTTGCTGCGATTGGTGAAATATATTCAAACGGGAGCTGGGGGGTTAATTTGCGATCAAAATATAAAAAAAGATACAGGTTTGGTGGGAATTTCAATTTAAATTACCAAAAACTGGTAACTTCGGAACCAGATTTACCTGATTACTCTGAAAGCACCCAATTTAGGGTTGTAGTAAATTACAGAAGAGACCCAAAAGCAAACCCTAATTCAACATTTAATACAGCAATAAATTTTAGTTCTTCTAAATTTAACCAATATAACTCGTATAACCCCAACGATTTTGCCAACAACACCACAAGCTCAAGCATTGCTTATACAAAAAGCTGGCCTGGCAAACCGTTTAATTTTTCGATAAATGCCCAGATGACCCAAAACCTTAAGCAAAAAAATGTAAGCATGCAATTGCCTGCCATAATTTTTAACATGAACAAACAGTTCCCGTTTAAAAAGAAAATTCCGGCAGGTAAGCAAAAGTGGTACGAAAAAATAAGCGTTGGTTTTAATTCTAATATAAAAAACAGCTTAAACATTGGCGATTCATTGCTTTTTGAACCGGAAGCCCTTGACAGGATGGAAAACGGGCTTACTTACAAAGTTCCTGTAAGTGTTAGTTCAAAAATACTAAAACACATAATTTTTTCTCCATCGTTAAGCTATACAGGCAGGGTTTATACAAAACACCTGAAACAAAATTGGTACGACACAGAAGTTGTTGGCGAGGATACAATTAGGGACAAAGGATATTATATGGATACAATAAGTAGTTTAAATCATCTAGTTGATTTTTCTACTTCTGCATCGTTTAGCACAACATTATACGGAAAAGTACAGTTCAAAAAAGGAAAGATCGCTGCTATACGACATGTTATAAAACCCTCTGCATCAATCAGTTTTCATCCTGATTTTGCCAAAGATTTTTGGGATTATTACAGAACTGATTATACAAGATACAGGTATAAAGATTTTGATTCGACAGTTTTAATTTTTGATCAAAAATACTCGCGATTCAGGAACGGGATTTTTGGTGCGCCCACAGGTGGCGAATCCGGGTCAATAGGCATGGGGGTGAATAATAACTTTGAAATGAAAGTACACACTAAAGATACATCCGAAATGTTCAAAAAAATTGTATTGATAGAAAACCTTAGGCTTAACACAAGCTATAATATTGCTGCCGATAGTTTAAATTGGGCACCAATAAGAATATCGGCAACAACAAAATTTTTCAAAAAACTTAGCTTTCAATATTCAGGCTCGGTTGAGCTTTACAAACGAAATTCAGAAGGACAACTTACTAACACAACTTTTATACAAGACGACAGGGTATTGGGCCATTTAACAAATAGCACCGTTTCACTTAGCGGACAATTAAATTCTGATATTTTTAAAAAGAAGAAGGAAAAAGGCAGCAATAAAAAGGGAAAAAACACAGGTTTAGGAAATGAAAAAGGCACAGGTTTAGGAGATGAAAGATCAGACAAAAAAAATGACATGGAAAACGAAGAAAACGAATATAACTTCAGTGCCCCATGGAACGTAAACATTAGGTATAGTTTTAGATATTCATCAAATTTTAGTTTAACAACAGGTGAATATATACCCTCATACGAGCAAACTATTAACACAACAGCAAATTTAAACCTTAATAAAACATGGAAAATTGGGGCACGTGTTGATTATAACATCCAGAAAAAAGAATTAGTATATTGGTCGATGAATTTTAGCAAAGATTTACATTGCTGGCAAATGAGTTTTAATTTTGTACCTTTCGGGACATACAAAAGCTATATGTTTAGGATAAATGTTAAATCATCGATTTTCCAAGGGCTTGAATGGAAAAAACAAAATAGTTGGAGAGATAATATTGATTTTGGAGATTTGTAATTAACTTTTGTATTTTGCTGATTTGTTTATACGTTTATTTGATGAAAATTTTATCATCGAATAACCAGATAAACAAATAATCAGGATATTAATAAATCAAAAAAACACAGATTATTTAAACCAAAGCTCCAACAAACAATATAATACTGATTATGAGATTATTAACAACCCTGTCAATATTATTATTATTTATATTAATTGAGCCTATTAGTGCACAAAATGCTACACTAAAAATTGCTTTGCTAAAGTATAAAGGTGGAGGCGATTGGTATGCAAACCCAACATCCTTACCTAATTTAATTAAGTTTTGTAATAAAAACTTAGATACCCAAATTTTAATGCCGGATGTTACAGTTGATGTTGGCAGTAGCGAAATATTTGAGTTCCCGTTTGTGCATTTAACTGGCCATGGCAATGTTATTTTTTCAGATCAAGAAGTTAAAAATCTTCGAAACTATTTATTGGCAGGTGGTTTTTTGCATATTGATGATAATTACGGACTAGACAAATACATCCGCAGGGAAATGAAAAAGGTATTCCCTGAGCTTGATTTTATTGAATTACCCTTTTCGCACCCTATTTACCACCAGAAATATAAATTTCAAAAGGGTTTGCCAAAAATTCATGAACACGACATGAAACCACCTCAGGGATTTGGATTAATTTTTGAGGGTAGGTTGCTTTGTTTTTATTCTTTTGAGTGCGACCTTGGCGATGGTTGGGAAGATATTGAAGTGCATAACGATTCGCCTGAAAAACACCTTGAAGCATTAAAAATGGGCGCTAACATAATTAGTTATTGCTTCAGTCAATAAAAATTTTATCTGGTTAAATAAATTTAATTAATTTTATTGGTCAAATTATTATAATAATTAGAAAAAAAGTTGTAATATTGCAGCCTGATTTTTTGAAAGTAAATAATTTTAATATAGAATAGCATGGACTTAATGAAAGTTGTTGAGAACGAGTTTAGTGTAAAAAATGACCTTCCTGCCTTTAGTAGTGGGGACACAGTAACCGTTCATTATAAAATTAAAGAAGGAAATAAAGAAAGGATACAGCAATTTAGAGGTGTGGTACTTCAAAGAAAGGGTATTGCAAGCACTGAAACATTTACCGTAAGGAAGATGTCAGGTAATACCGGTGTTGAAAGGATTTTTCCTGTTAATTCTCCATTTATCGAAAAAATTGATATTAATAAAAAAGGTAGTGTTAGAAGAGCAAGGATTTACTATTTTAGAAAACTTACCGGTAAAAAAGCAAGAATCAAAGAAAAAAGATTTTAATTGTTTTTTAAGCATAAATATTAATTATAAAAAGTTACCTTTCAAGGTAACTTTTTTTTTATAAAAGGTATTAAGGAATTGTCCCGAAATAACTTGACGCTTTCAACTTGCTCTTTTGCTTTTTATCTTCTTTGAAAAACGCTTCAAATAGCCCGCTATTATTAGTTTTTTCAAATTCCATCACAATCCCTAAGTACCCAAGCAAAATTAATTGTATATTTACTTTTACGCAACTTGCATATTGTAAGATATTTGCACCAGTGCGTAAGCAACATTAAATAGCACTTAATGCTTACTGCAAACTTAGTGGGTAACTAATTAGATTGTCCATAAAGTCAAGTCTTTTAAAAAACTTACCAAGTCTTGAAGACTTTGCAAGTTGTGTACCAACTTAGTAAGTTTTTTCAACTTGCTAAGTTTTGTTGAAATTCAGAAAAAGCCCGACTTTATGGACAGACACTAGGAGCTAATTATAATGTATTTGGTTATTGTTTATACTTCTATACGCTCGCACTGCTTATATAGGCTGCTATAACCAGATAAACAAATCAACAAATAACCATTGTAAATATATATAGAAATTACTTTATGGTTAAGCCCCTACTAAGAATGGTAGTAGAACCTAATAAAATATTTTTTTAGTTTTTAAACCGGGTTCATAAATTATTTTATCATAAATTCCACCCTTCTGTTAAGTGCTTTCCCAAAATTGGTTTTATTTGAAACCATAGGTTTTTTCTTACCAAAACCCTTACATGTAATTCGCTGTCTATCAACACCTTTGGAAAGCAGATAGTCTCTAACGGCCTCGCTTCTGAGTATTGATAATTGTGCATTAAAAGCATCTGAGCCCCTGTCGTCGGTGTGTCCGTACAAACTAATACCCAGCTTATGCTTCTGTTTTAAAAACTCAACCAAGTAATTCAACTCAGCCCTGCATACACTGTCTAATTCATAAGAACCGGTTGAAAAATTCACATTCTTCAACGCAAAAAATTTGCCTTTCTTTATTTTTTCCATGGTAAAATCAACAGTTGTTGGCGGCTCAAATTTTTCGTCATTAGGGTCGATATATACCGAATTAAATACAAACCCGTCTCTTGTAGCGGTCATTATAAATTTTTCGTCATCCCCAACGGTAACGGCAACAGCATAATTCCCTGAATTTTCATCAACCAGACCTTCTGTCAACTCATCGGTTTGCATGCTTTTTAATTCTATACGGGCTTTTGTTACTTTATTCCCTTTTTCGTCATAAAGTTTACCTTTTACAAAAAGGACCTTTTTTGGCCTTGCTTCTTTATATAATTCTGCAAAATAAATATCCCAATTATTATCCTCGTTAAATGCCCTTGATGAAAAAAAAACCCTTTTCCCGTTTGTACTAACAATCATCCCTAATTCGTCATTATTTGTATTTATCGGATATCCCATGTTTTTGGGTTCAGACCATTGCCCCCGGCCCTCATATTGCGAATAAAACACATCATAACCGCCAAGTCCAAAAATACCATTAGTCGAAAAATAAAGGGTTTGCCTGTCAGAATGGATAAATGGTGTTTTTTCATCACCCTCCGTATTAATTACCGGACCTAAATTTTGCGCTTTACCCCAGCTTCCATTTGCTTCTTTTTCAGATTTATATATATCTAAGCCCCCATATCCACCCTCGCGCGAGCTTGAAAAGAACAAAGTTTTTCCATCTGCTGTAATCGAAGGCATCCCTTCAAAGGTACTCAGGCCATTTATCCTGCTATTCATTCTTTTTAAATAGCTCCATTTTTCATTAACCTTATCAGAAGTAAAAATATCGCAATTTTTATATGAGGTATAATTAGTCCTTTCATATTCACAAATTGTTATAAAAATATGGTTATTATCTATAGTAATAGATGCACCGCCCTGATTTCTCCCGTCGTTAAACGGTACACCCATAGGTTCGCCCCTTGAATAAACCAAATCGGAAGAATCAGCACTTAACCGTTTACTAAATTTCAGTTTTTCCTCCGGCTTATCAGATGAGCTGATAGTCCTTACCGAGAAAAAAAGGATTTCACCATCCGGGGATATTAGGGGAAGGTATTCATCGTCAGGTGTACACACATTTTGTAAAGGTGAAGGATTAAATTGAACAGGGTTATTGATCAGCTCCATATAATAATCAACATTTTTTATCATTGCTGAAGCTTTATTTACAATATCCCTGCTTTCCTTGTTGTAATCAAGAAAAGTATGTAGAAAAAACCCTGCTTTTTCAAAATTGCGGCTAGAATAATAAAAATCGCCTAAATAATAATAGGACGAATAATAATTAAACGATGGGCAAAGCTCTACCACCTTTAAAAAATATTGTTCGGCCTTATTATAATACGATTCAACCCTTTTTAAATTGTTAATGTCGTTTGAAAGTTTAGTAGCTTGCTTATAAAAAATATCAGCTAATTTGTAATAAGCATCAGCAAAACCTGGTTCTATTTTTATTGCTTTCTCTAACAGATTTTGAGACTCTTTCTGCTTGTAAGCTGGTTTTTTAATTGCTTCTTTATACAGTTTTAAGGCTTCAACGTTTTTTATTTCATTGCAATCGCCACGCTGTCCGTACATGGTAACAGAAAGCAAACAAAAACCAAAACAGTATATAATAATATGTATCACATTATTTATCCAAGCTGATTTTACAATATTTAGATCAAAATGCCGCAAAACTAATAATTTAACAAACAATAACCCATATTAAACAAGAATCCTACCAATTATAAATTATCGGCTTTGTTATCGGCTTTTTTCTTAAGGCCATCAGCTTTTATTTTTGCTGTATCAACTAATTTATTTGCTTTCTTATCTGCCTCATTATTAAGTTTATTTGCTTTAAGTTGTGCTTCATCGTGCAATTTTTTCGCCTTTTTATCTGCCTCTGTCTTTAATTTATCTGCTGATTTTTTTGCTGATTTTTTCAATAAGACGCCCGATTTTTTTGCCGTAATTTTAGCGATCGGGTTATTAGCTTTATCCTCTAAGTCTTTTGCTTTTTTATCTGCCTCAGCAATAAGTTGCACGCTTTTTTTATTAGCTTCATCTTTTAATTTAACACCCAGATTATCAGCATCTTTCACAAGCTTATCACCTGATTTTTTTGCTGCTTCCCTAATTTTGGCTGCTTCTTTTTCGGCATCTGATATTAATTTTTGGATTTCTTTGTCAGCCTTGTCGATAAGCTTTTTTGCTTCGTCGCCCAACTCTTCTTTTATTTCGTTTTTTACGCCATCATCTTTGCTGCCCGCTAATTTTACCTTAGGTTTATTTAGCGTACCAACAACTTTTGCATTTATTTGGATGTTTTTGGCAATATTTATTTCCTTCCCGGTTTTTGCCAGCAAATTATCTACTACTTTGTTTATACTTTCACCCAATTCTTTTCGTGGGATTTTAAATTTCAAATCGTAATCGAGCTTTTTATCAAGGCTTTGCGTTCCTCCAAATTCAAATTCCGATTTCCCCATTTTCATTTTTGTGGGTTCAACTTTTATATCCCCATTTGTGATTTCAAATTTCAAATCAATATTTTTAAGGCTTGGGTCAGATAATTTCTTCCATTTTGTTAATTCTGCCAGCTTTGTAAGTGCTTTAACACCTTTCAATTTAATATTTTTCGATTCAAACCGGCCTTTCCCATTTAAAGTTTTATACACCGGCGATAAATTATAATCCATATCGGTCGAAAAATCAAAATCTAAGGAAAATTTACCATTTGCATTTTTCGCAATCGGTGCTAATTGTTTTACCGTGTTAAAAGCTTCAAAAGCCGCAGGGATATTAAAATCCTTAATATTCATCCGGTAACTGACTTTTGGGTTTAATGTATCCTTTGAATCGTAATATCCATCCATTTTCATATTACCATCCAATAAATCCATATCTACACCCTTAAACACCATTTTACTATTTTTCAGGATAATATCCCCTTTTAAATTTGTTATTTCAATATTATCATATATTATTTTGTCCATTTTTGAGCGTAACAGAAAATCTATATTCCCGGGGATAGCAAAAGCAGTTAACGGAAGCGTGTCGGTTTCTTCGTTTGGTGTTTCCTCTTCGCCACCCGGCATTACATCGCTTGCATTAAAATATTTTGAACCAAAGTTAAAACGTGCAACAAGCGTAGAATCCTGCAAAGCATAGGGCAACAAATTATCAATTTTTCCATTCATTTGCATATCTGTTTTCCCTATTTTCATGTCAAATTTTTCGAGATTCACAAAATTTGGCGTAAATTTCATGATAGCAGATGATATATTTACAGCTTTTGGTAAATCGTTGCTCTCAAAACTGAAATTTGTCAGTTCCATTTTGCCATCAGCCTTAAACTCATCATATTTTTCCTTTTCCAAGGAAGAGAGTTTGCCACCAAAATCAAGATTTACATCTAAAATACCTTTAATTGACATATCTTCAAGCGGAATTATGTCTTTTACGCTACCAAAATCAATTTTACCAACTACTTTACCATCCATATCTACATCTGCAGCTGTGGTGATAATTTTCATATTTGCGTCAAAAGGGTTTTTCGCCATTTCAATATGGGCTTTCTTTATATCAATAATATTATCATCGCCACCTCCACCTTTATTGTCCACCTGCATGTTTACATTTATGTTTTCAATTGATTTTGGCAGGTCGGGGTACTGAAAACGGCCATTTTCTACTATAAGTTTCATACCAAAGCCCGGCAGGTTATCATCGTTGTAAACCCCTTTAACGTAGCCATCAATCTCAAACTGGCCTGATGTTTTAACTCCCTCAAAATCTGTCATATACACAGCAGGAATTAGAGATAGGACTGGTTTGAAAGCCGTTTTCCCTGTTTTAAAATCAATATCTATATCAATATCGTCTTTGGGCATTTCTACTTTACCATTAAAACCCATTACAATTTCATTCAAACTACATTCGTTTTCCTTAAATTCGAAAATAAAATTTGCCAAATCAGCATCAATATCCGACTTAAACCCAATTTTTGCACTTTTTAAATAAGTAATCCCTTCATAAATAGCTGTTAAAGCTTTTACTGTAGAAAAAATATTTAAAGTAGTGTGATCTTGTGTCATATCACCCTTCAAATTAAAATCAAGGCTGTCAATCAATGCGTAAATATCTCCCTCTGCATCGTCGTATACGATACGTGCATTTATTATCTCGAATTTCTTCAAGCTAATTTTAAATTTAGATTCACTTTCTGTGGTATCTACTTCTTCAATTGCTGTTGAATCCTCTTTTACAATATCCCAATTGGCTTTACCATCTTCCAACACTTTTGCTAGCACTTTTGGTTCATTTAAAACAATTGCCTCTATTTCAATTGCATCACCAAAAGCAACACTCATCAAGTTTAAATCTGTTTGAAAATAATCAAAAGCAACAAGGGTGTCTGTTTCAAATTCTTTTATACCGCTTAGTGCCAAGCCATCAATACGTACACTTAACGATGGGAAACTACGGATTAAAGATAAGTCCATATCAACAAATTCAAGCTTTGCATTAAGGTACTCACTTGCTTGTGAACTCACTAATTCTTTAATTTTCCCTTTAAACATTACAGGGGCAAGAAACAAGAACAATACAATAACAATAAATACTATGGCTATTACTTTTAGTGCTTTTTTCATCTGTTTAAATTTTTGTTAGTTGTTACTAAAAATGGGTTAATTTTTGACTTTTGAAAAGCTGCTTATTGTTGAATGTCAAGCTAATAAACAGTTTAACAATTCAACAATTTAACCATTTAAAGTGTAAATGCTATTATTTTATGTCTGATACTAGAACAAATTTAATAAAATTACCCGATAAAAACATAGTGGAATAAATATTTTTGTTTATATTTGCAGCCGTTTTATAAGGGACCCGTAGCATAACTGGATAGTGCACTTGACTACGGATCAGGAGGTTAGGGGTTCGAATCCCTTCGGGTTCACCAAAAAACCGTAACTAGTTAACTTTGAGTGATAAACCGCCCATTATCAAGCAATTGATAGGGGTGGTTTTTCTGTTTTTTAAGCAAAAAGTTACTAAATAGTTACTAAATGGTTTTTGATGCAAGTAAGTATCTCAATTAATGATAGTTACGTAAAAGAGGATGAAACATGTTTATATTATTGCTTATTTTCAATTAAGTCCAGGGTATCATTAATATAAAAAACCAAACAACCATAAAGGAACTTTGTTTTCATAGCCAAATTCAATGTTATCGGCAACAATAAAAGCATTTTTTTTACCAACAATTTGTTTTTGTGTTTTATTTTTACCACCTATTTCAAACAGGTATTTATTATCAATCATAAAATCGCCTTTAACCGGATAGTTTATCCTATGGTTTACTGATAATTGATTGAGAAAAAAAGTTTCTCTTAAATTACCAATATTAGGCTCACCTTGCCCCAAGGCATGTATAAGATTGGTGTTTTCTAAATAGATCTTTTCTGGTTTTTGAAGTAAACTTACCCCAAAACTGTCTCTATTGATTGTATTTATTATGTTTGCAGCATCTATACCGTTTAGATATTCTAATAAACTGTTTCTTGATATATTTATCTTCTCAGCTAAAGCACTGATATTTGGCTTAAATGGAACAGCTTGGCTGATAATATATAATAGTTTTTTTATTTTTGAGATATTTGATATATCTACTTTTCGAAGCAAGGGTAATTCTATTTCAAGAATCATATTGACAACTTCAACTATACGCTTGTAATATAATATTTCATTATCTTGATAAAATGGAAAATAGCCAATTTATTTTCAGAAAAATATAAATCATCAAGAGAGATGTATAAGGTTTGACCGTCCGATCCATATGTTTTCTTAATATACTGAAAAAAAAGTAGTTTTACCCACACCACGTGAGCCTTTTATCCCTATCAGTTGTTCATTCTAGGGGAATTGACTAATAATAGCACGTTGGGATTCCAGTGAAGTATCATTAATAAGGGCAATATGCCGTTTTTGTATATTGTTCATTATATAATTTTGTTTAACACATAAAACAAGAATACAAATAATTGCTGTTTAAATAAAACAAAATATTGATAAAATAATCTTTACGTTAAAGTTATTTAAAAAAATAATCTTTTGCTTAAATCCTATTTAATTTTCCTTTTTTTAAAACTTAACTTAAGATAAATATATACATTTGAAGTTTATTTTTAGATTGCTTAATTCATGAAATTTAAACTTAACATTAAAAGCATTAATTGTATTAAGGTAAAAAAGGATTATTTATTATATTTTTTATTCTTATATCCGGCATTTTCCTCCCTTATTACTAATAAAATTAATGCTATTAATTGGTATCTCCCCGATTTTTATGAAAATATACTATTCGCCCTCATATTAATTAGTATAAGCTTTTTTATAAACAATTCTTTTTTTAAAAAAACATATCAAATATCAACATATATAATTCTGTCAATAATTGCTTTTTCTGAAACTTCATACTATTTTTTATATGAACTTATATTTTAATATTTATTCTAAGCCCGCTATTAATTACAATACCTTTAATAATAAAGCAAAGCTCTAAAGCATTGATCCGTTTACGATTAAAAACCAGCATTGTTTACATTTTAAGTATAGCATTTATATTAGCATTAATGAAATTTACGAATATTGTCAAGTACAATCTTCCATATACCATGGTAAAGTCGTATTTTGTTTACGTTAATGAAATGAATAGATATGAACAATTGGTTTTTGATAAAAAAGGTGGGGCATTTTCTAATGTTGAACATCCTAACGAGGAAGATGAATTATATGTAATTATTATTGGGGAATCAAACAACAGGGAGCATATGGGCCTATACGGGTACTACAGGCAAACAAACCCTTTGCTCAAAAAAATAAGTACTGAACTTGTTTTATATAAAGATGTTATAAGCCCGCATGCAAATACTATCTCATCACTGTCTAAAGTTCTTACTTTAGGTAATTATGAAATGCCCGAAATGAAATTTAAAGGTTTAATATTTCAGTTATTTAACAAAGCGGAATTCGAAACATACTGGCTATCAAATCAAGAGCCAATTGGGACACATGAGACAGGCATAACAAAACTCACAAAATCTGCTGATAAAAGGTTTTTTGTAAACTCAAAAAGCAATAGGAAAAAAAGCCCTTTTGATGATATGATTTTTACCCCTTTGGCGAAAATTTTACAGGAAAAAGCAAATAAAAAGTTCATCATCATTCAATTACTAGGTTCGCACGTTGATTATGCAAACAGATACCCGCCAGATTACAATAAATTTACAGAAACGCCTTTAACTGATTTCAAAAACAAAACAGCCTATACGCAAATAAATGCATATGATAACTCCATACTATACACTGACTTTATAATTAGTCAGGTAATTGAGAAAGTTAAAAATACCAAAATAAAGTCATATGTCCTATATTTTTCAGATCATGGCGAAGACGTATATAAAGCAAGCAATAAAGCCTTTCATGCCGAAGATTATAAAAGTAAATACATGTATGAAATCCCTTTTTTATTATGGCGCTCTGAAAAATTTATCAACAACACTAATAATTTAGTTTTTGATATAAACAGAAAGTATATGACAGATGATTTAATATATAGTATTGCTGATTTATCAAATATTAAATTCGATGAATTTGTAGCCAAAAAAAGTTTATTCAACAACAAATTTGAATATCGGAAAAGGATTATATTAGATAGTTTAAACTACGATACATTCTTCTAAATCTTAGTTTGTGTTAAAAAACACAATAGCCTGCCCCGTTTTTTTGATGGCCGTTTCACCAATTACCAGAACTTGCTTTTCAGCCAACCCCCAAACATTCGTATACACTTGAATATCTGCACAATAGACAATTCAACAATATACCAATTTAAGTATTTTAATTGTTGAACTATTGCTATTATTAACCGAAATAATTATTACCTTTACACCGTATTTTACTATTTTTATTAATTGCTACCTTGAGGAAATATAAAAAAGGTTTATTTTTGTTCTTTAACTAAAATTTGTGATATCATGCTTACAAAACAGTTATTTTTTTTTACTTTTATTGTTCTATTATTTTCATGTAACAACAAAAAACCAGAAAACATGTCTAAAAAAGATAAAGCAATTTTTCTACACCACAGTACCGGCACCACTGGCCTGATAATATGGAAACATTGTTATCCTGTAAGTGATATTAGCGAAGACATTGGTTCGCCGGATATAGAAGCTGAGGAACACAGGCTTGAAAACTATAAATTACAATATGAAGCATTGAAGGAAAAAATGCTTGAGTTCCCTGAAACTAAGTTCTTGGTTTGGACAGGTGCTACCCATGCCGAAGTAAATACAACTGAGGAAAAAGCTAAGCGGATGAAAGAATTTACCAACTGGGTAAGGAACGATTGGGACAAAAAAGGCGATAATATTTTCCTTTGGGATTTCTATGAGTTAGAAACAGAAGGTGGATTATACCTTAAAGATGAACATATGCTAAGGGAAGGTGACTCTCATCCGAACAGGCCTTTTGCTGAAAGCTTAATCCCTATGTTTGGTAAAAGAATTGTAGATGTTTTTACCAATAAAGCTGATGATTCAGACATTACAGGCAAATAGTTTTTTACACAAGTAATTTCATATATTAAAAAAGAGTTAGGTACTTATTATTATTTTTCTTATATTGCAAACGGTTTAATTTTATAAGTTATATTTATAAATCGCTCAAATAAATTATAAAGGTTTTAATTATTGTGTTATATCGTTTTATTGATGCAAATTTACATCACAATGAAACTATAGTTGTTCAATTTAATAATTAAGAAATGGTGTCAAATGTTCTAAAAAAAATTAGGAACTCCATTCA
>NBLH01000082.1 GCA_002084525.1 Bacteroidetes bacterium 4572_117
GTACAAGGAATTCGTTTGTTTAATGATTTTATTAATATTGGTATACAGGTTAGCACCCCTGATTATTACAAAATGGTTGTGAAACATTCTCAAAGTAATAATCAAGCTATTGAAGTAAATGGTTTTTCAATAGAAAATGGTGCAAATATTGGCCAGTGGGAAAATTACAATATTGATAATCAGTTGTGGCAGGTAAAAGATGGGGGAGGGGGCTATTTTTGGTTAGAACCAAAGCATATTGAGGGTAAATGCATGGAAATAGAGGGTAATTCAACCCAAAATTATGGGAATGTACAGTTGGGCAGCTTTAATGGGAATGATAATCAGTTATGGTATGTTGTACCTGTTGCAAATTACTACAGGATTATAAACAAAAATAGTGGGCTTTCGCTTGATATTAATGATGGAAACATAGAAAATGGTGCAAACCTATACCAAAATGAGTACATGGATAATGATAATCAAAAATTTAAGCTGTTGGGTGTTAATGATAATTCTAAAGACCCACTAAGCAAATTCATTAAAAAATAAAATAGAGGATATAATTTTGAGTAAACTATTTTTGTTTTAGTATGCTAAAAGCTTCATGTTTAGTTAAATGACTTATTTTTTTTGCTTTCGTATAGTGCTTCGCACAAAACCAAAAAGCATTTGGTGGGTGTCCGACAAAACCAGGTTGCCTTAATCGTTGGTTAGCAATTTTATCTTCTTCGTCTTCAACAAAATATATTAAACCTCCTTTGCCAGGTTCAAAATCTTCATCGCAAATACAGCAAATAGGTGGCATCATAATAACAACACTTCGTTAAATTTTAGATTGTAGATTAAAGATTTGAGATTAACCCACTAACAATCAGTACTTTAAAACAATAAAACTCATTCCTGTAAACTTCTGATAACTAAAGCATTACAAATGTTTGACGAACTATTAAATAAATATGCTTAAATTTTATTCTGAATAGTTCATTGTTTCGTAATAGGTTTTCAATTCCAATGCCCTCTTTTTTATTAAATATGTCATATCGCCCGAGGCCATAACGTGATACATAGTCCCTTCCAATTCTTCGTAGTAAAAAGTTGACATCAAGGCAAATTCCTTATCCCTGAACGCTATCCATGCTCTTTGAGCATCCTGTAATTTAATTTTTCCACTATCGGATAGTTTATTATAAAGCAATTTGTAATACTTATTTAGTTCTTTGTCCCACTCTTTAGCAGCCTTTATATAACATTGTTTCATACCATAAGTGGTTGGGTTTTCCTCAAGGCATTTATCTTGCTGTATATCAATTGGGTGCTGTTTATTCTCTTGTCCGGATAAAGGATTATAAATGAACAAAAATAAGATAATTGCTAATAGTAAATTTCTCATAACTTATTAATATTAATTGGTTGCTAGTACATTATGCTCTGGTTTAGATCTTTTGGGATATCTTAAAATCCTAATTGCTTATGTTTGGCAATTAATAAACCAACATTTTAATTACCAATTAATTACTTGATATTTAATGTAAAACACTAAATGATAAGTATCATAGAATATTTAAATCTAAGTTATAAACTACTTATCTATACTTTCAAGTATAATCATTTCGTTAAAAAAAGCAATGTACTTTTTTGATTTTTGGATATACTGCTTAGCAAAATCTATATCAGCCTGCTTAAAATTTTTCATATCACTATATTCCTCACTTTTACCATTTTCAGCAATATTTTTTGAAATTGCCTTAATCAGTTTATTTTTATCCAGATAATACCGTAAAGATAAATTTTCATAAGCCCCCTCTACTTTTTTGAAATAAAAAACCAAATTTTCGTCATCATTTAACAAGTATTCTATTTTGTAATTTGCACTAGCGGCAATATTATAGCTCACTTCAATTTTAACCACCCGGTAAGCTAATTTATATGACGATTCATCAGGATCAATCTGCCACGAATCATAATAAAAAACGACATCGGTAGTTTGTAAACCAATGGCGGCTTGCATGGTGTTCATTTTTACGGTGTGGCTTTGATAATTATCTGCATTAGCTTTGTAATATAGGTTTTTAATTGATTTTAATGCGTTTTGCTGTGAAGTGGCATAGCTAAAACTAAATATGGTAATAAATAAAATTATTGCTTTCATTAATAGTTCATTTGATTATAAAAATGATTGTAAATGTACAATAATATTAATAAACAAGCTTAAAAAAATTTATTTCTAAACAAGAAATTATAAATATTGTTCTGTTTTTAAGGTCTATATGCAAAATTATCAACAAAATATAAAATCTTTTCAGAATAATATAAGTTTTAAATGCAAGCAAACTTATACCTTTGCTATTGCAATTTAACAATATAATTTCATGCAATACATACAAAATTATTTTCTTGAATTATTTGAATTAACCAATGAAATGTCGCCCTATCTATTATTGGGTTTTTTCTTTGCAGGGATCTTGCATGTATTTTTTAAAAAAGAACAAATTGCAAAATATATGGGAGGCAGTAAAATTAAATCGGCCATTTATGCCGCATTAATTGGTATTCCTTTACCTTTATGTTCTTGTGGGGTAATACCAACAGGTGTTTCATTTTATAAAAATGGCGCTTCAAAAGGTTCTACTGTGTCTTTTTTAATTTCAACGCCACAAACCGGGGTCGATTCTGTACTTGTTACATACTCATTATTAGGTTTACCATTTGCTATAATCAGGCCAATAATTGCATTAATAAGCGGTGTTTTTGGTGGTGTTTTTACTAATTGGTATACCAGGTTTGATGAACCGCAAATTCAAACTGAATTATCGCAGGCAAATAACTTAAAAAGCAAAGAAAACATTTTTTCTAAATTCTTTAATTATGCATTTGTAGAATTTTTACAGGATATTTCTAAATGGCTAATTATAGGTTTAATGATAGCTGCTTTTATTGCACTTGTTTTACCCAACGATTTTTTTACAACATACGTAAACAACCCATTTTTAAGCATGGGGATTGTGTTATTGGCATCAATACCTTTATATGTGTGTGCTACAGGTTCTGTACCAATTGCTGCCGTGCTTTTAATGAAAGGCTTATCGCCGGGTGCGGCTTTGGTGTTTTTAATGGCCGGGCCTGCTACTAATTCGGCAACAATTACTGTATTGGCCAAAGTAATGGGTAAAAAGGCACTTTCAGGTTATTTGCTGTCAATTATCGGTTTTTCGTTATTATTCGGTTTTTTTATTGATTACTTTTTTCCCAGGGAATGGTTTACTTCGTTTATTTCTATGGGGCACACAAATCATTCTGAACACGGTTTCCCTTATTGGTTTCAATCTATCTCTACCATCATACTAATATCGCTTATTATTAATGGATATTTTCAAAAGTACCGAGCTGGTTTGTTCCATAAAAAAGCAAAAAGCAAAACAAGCGATAAAGCTTTTTACACCTATTTTAGAGTAGAAGGAATGACCTGCAACCACTGCAAAGCTAATGCAGAAAATGGTTTAAACGCAATAAAAGGGATTGAGGTTGAAACTATTGACTTGAAAAATTCAACAATAAAAATTAAAGGTACGGATATTGATTATAATTTAGTAAAAAAAACAGTAGAATCTTTAGGCTTCTCATACAAAGGGCAAGTTCTTAATAATCTGAAAATAAAAACAATGGAAACATATAAGGTGTATGTAAAAGGGATGACTTGCAATCATTGTAAAGCAAATGTAGAAAATGCAATAAAGAAAATATCGGGTATAATTAGTGTTGATGCTAACATAAGCAATTCTATTGTAAATATAGAAGGTGTCAACATTAAGCCCAACGAAATTAAGAAATGTGTTGAAGGGGTTGGCTATGAGTATGGCGGGATTATAAATTAGTTCCTTAAATTTAACGAAGCATTGCCCTTTGTTCTTTCATTATTTTTTCAAATTTTTTAACCAAGCCGGTTGCTTGTCGCAATTTATTCAAAATTTCACGGTCGGTTGTATTTATTTTGGCGTATAATTTTCTCGCAAGCGTAAGTTTTTTTTCTATTGAATCTAATTCCATCAATAATTTAAATTTGCTAATGCTTTTGCCTTTTTTCTGTTTCAGTTTATAATACTCATTTAATTGTTTTACGGCTGCATTATAATGGAAATTACCAGAATTTAGGTTTTTAATTTGTTCGTTTTTTTGTGAAATTTTTATATAATTGCGTTCTTGTTTTAGTTCTGCTATTACAAGCTTGTTTTTTCTCCCATTTGAGTCTATTCTTCTAATCTTATTTGTTTTTCTCTCAATTTCCGATAATTTTGAATATTTTACTATTGAATCATTATACATGAAATCTTTTGTTGATTTTTCACCAATTTTCCCTAAATCAAATTCATCAAATTTAATAGGCTGTTTAAGTAATTGCCACATAGGATCAAATGGTATGTGATCTAATATAAATTCCTTGGGCTCCACCATAAAATATTTTAACTTAAAGCTTTTTTTATATTTACCGTCTAATATATGACCTGAGCCCCATGTTGCATCAATAAAATACCAATTATTATCAATTTTTATTGCATTCCATGCATGGGATAGTTTCATTACCTTGCCTGATTCTTTGCCATAACCAATTATTACAAAAGACTTTAGACCTGCCTTTAGGCTAAGTTCATTAAAAAGTTCAGCATAATGCTGGCATACACCTTTTTTGCTTCTCAACACTTCATTTACCAACTCATTAGCTGAAAAATACATACGGGCTTTATTCCTCTGCCTTACATCATATCTAATATTTTTACTAACCCAAAAGTAAATAGCTGCAAATTTTTCATCATCGTCTTCAAAAACCCCAGTAAGGTATTTGCTTAACTTTGTTGTTGTTTTTGTGCTGGCAGATGGTGTTTCGTCAACGTGTTTTTCAATTTTTACAAAATCAATCGAAAACAAAATTTGGGGTATCAAAACCAATATTACTGCTAATAGTTTACCTGTGTTTTTCATTTTAAACCTTACTTATTAAAATTTAAAGTTAAACAATTTCGCCTAGGTTTCAAAAAATAGATACAAATGACTACTTTTGCAAAAAAAAGAGGATGCAAATTGTAAACAAAATATTAATTACAATATTTCTTATACCCGTAAAGTTTTACCAATGGTTTATATCACCAATATTACCACAAACTTGCAGGCATAACCCAACATGTTCACAATATACTGTCGAAGCTTTAAAAAAACATGGTGTATTTACAGGAACTTGGCTTTCGATACGAAGATTGTCAAAATGCCATCCTTGGGGTACATGGGGGCATGATCCAGTACCCGATGAAAACTACAAAATTTTTGATTTCAAAAAATATAAAAAATAATAAATGGTTATTGAAGTATTAAAGCATTCGATAATGATTACTGTCTTTGTAATGGTAATGATGATTGTTATCGAATTTATAAACGTGCAGTCAAAAGGGAGCTGGAATGCCTACCTGAAAAAATCAGGGTGGTTACAAATACTTATTGCCGCAGTACTTGGGATATTTCCCGGATGCCTGGGGGCTTTTGCCGCAGTTTCTTTGTATGTGCACAATGTAATAAATTTTGCAGCTTTGGTTACTGTTATGATTGCAACATCGGGCGATGAAATTTTTGTGATGTTTGCAACAATACCAGATACAACATTAAAGCTACTGGTAATAATTTTTTTAGTTGCTGTAGCTACCGGATTCATTGTCAACCTGGTTACGAAAAAAAATTATATGTCGGCTAATCACAAACAGCACGATAAGTTGGTAAATATCGAAACAGTTTGCAGTTGTTTTAAAAGCTCGATGATTTTAAAACAACTTAAAAATATCACATTTCAGCGCAGTTTATTGCTCATAGGTGTTTCGTTGTTCATTATATTTTTAATTTCGGGCGATATTGGCCCTGAAAACTGGGGTTGGGAGAAAATAACTTTCCTAATAATGACATTGATTGGTGGTTTTGTCATACTTACTACTACAGATCATTTTTTAATGGATCATATTTGGAAACATGTAATTAAAAAACATCTGCTAAAAATATTTTTATGGACTTTTGGGGCATTCTTAATTATTCACTTATTAGAAGATTATATTGATGTTGACCAATGGATACAAAACAATATAGTTATTGTGTTATTTGTTGCTGTTTTGGTTGGGATAATCCCTGAGTCGGGGCCACATATTGTTTTTATTTCACTTTTTGCAACTGGTACAATCCCATTTAGTATTCTGTTGGCCAATTCAATTGTTCAAGACGGACATGGTGCTATCCCTTTACTTGCAGAATCAAGAAAAAGTTTTCTTCTAATGAAATTAATTAACGTTTTGGTTGGGCTTACTGTTGGGGCTACCCTATACTTTTTTGGTTTTTGATAACAACCCTGTGTCAATAAATTTTTCCCACCCAAACATATTGACTGCGTATCTGGCACACAGCCAACACTTTAGATATTTGTTGAATTTGCATTTCTTCGACAAACTTATTAGGTTTGGATCAATAATACAAAGTAAGACTGTTATAAAATGGTATTATTTCAGACATTATGGTGTTATTAGCTATTTTCAATGACCAATGACCAATTACTAATGACTTTTTTCGACAACTATATTTTACGAGCAAAACCCATAACACGTTGATAATCTATTTATATTTCAGGAGTTCTGTATTTACTCCATAAACAGTTATATTTTAGATTTCATCAAAGCTATCTTATCATACATCAAAACCAACTGTGTATTTCCCAGTTTGTTGCGTTATATAAATAAACACACTTCCCAAGTAAAAACAAAAAAAGAAAGATCATCTGAATAAATAAAGTATTTAAGACATTAATATGTTTATAACTTTTTAAATTGATTTTGAAATATTATTATAGATTCGTTTTTAGATAATAGAATTAATGTAGACATTATAATTTTTTAGTAGGATTTAAAACAAAATATGATTAATAGAACTAGCATAAGGATTGTAGCAAAGCCGGAAAGGGTAATTCCACTATTTTTGGATTTTAATGAAAAAGAAAGAATTGACAATATTGTTTCAAAAGTACGTTCATTAGATGAAAGCAAAGTTGAAAACTTATTAACAAGCGTATTAAATGAGTTTGAAGGAAGGCACAGTAAATTCAAAAACGTAATATTGAGGCATTATCAGAATGTTGAAGATGAAATTGCCCATACAGAAGCCCTTTCGACATCTAAAAAACTATTAATAGGTACATATTTTACTAAAGAATATTCAGTTGAATCAGCTGCTTTATTTAACCCTTCAATAATTGAACATCCTGACCAAAGCGGGCTAAAGCAAGGCGAACTCCGATTTATTATGAGCCTTCGGGCAACTGGCGAAGGGCACATATCTTCAATTGAATTCAGTACCGGTGTTATTTCAGACAAAGGCGTGATTGTTATTGATGACCAGTCGTCTCATTTGGTTTGTTCAAACCAGGTTGATGGTATAAAATATCATAAACAATTTGTAAAAGAGCGGGCTAAGTTCTTTAAAAACTTTAATTATTCACTTTTTGATTATTTACCTGATCATTTTTCAAAATTTGAGGCATTTCAGTTTATTGAAAATTTAAGAAATGGGCAAGTAGCTAAATTTACAGATACAAAAAAAGCCTTAAATGAAATATTTGATATTAACTACGATTTAACCTTTGAAGAAGATACCCCCATAAACAGTAAAGTTATTTTCCCTTCGGCTGAGGCGGAGTCAAAAGGGATGGAAGATGTGAGGTTTGTTAAATTTACAGAAAATGGCAGATCAAAATATATCGGTACATATACTGCCTACAATGGAAGTGATATCCGGGTACAGTTAATCGAAACAAATGATTTTAATTCTTTCAGAATACGTTCGTTGCACGGAAATGCAATCGATGGGAAAGGGATGGCTCTTTTTCCTGAAAAAGTAAATGGGAAATATGCCATGATTGGGCGCCAAGGTGGTAAATGTATTACAATGATGTACTCAAATGACTTATACTTATGGGATACATACAAAATTATTCAACAACCTGAACGTGAATGGGAAATGACCCAACTAGGTAATAGTGGTAGCCCAATAAAAACACCGGAAGGTTGGTTACTGCTAACCCATGCGGTAGGCCCGCTCAGAAAATATGTGATAAGTGCTACATTGCTCGATCTTGATAATCCTGAAAAGGTTTTGGCAAGCTTAGATAAACCCTTAATAAGCCCCAATGAAAACGAACGCAATGGCTATGTGCCAAATGTTGTGTATACCTGTGGCTTTTTGCAACATGCTGATAATCTGGTAATTCCATATGCTATGTCAGATAGTATCACCGGTTTTGCAACAGTAAGCCTAGATGTTCTGATTAATGAACTGCTTGTTAATAAACAGGCTATATAGAATCTATCTGTAAAGTCAGGGTTTTTACATTTTTCTTAGCTTATTGTTTTTAAAAAATAAACAGACCACAGACTTCAGTAGGCAGTCTTTGCAGAGCTACTGCCTATTAGGAACTGATTTTTGCCAACTTCTACAGACCTTAAAAAAAGTTCCACATACCAAAAAAAAATAAAAGTGGGACAATATGGGCACACTAAAAAGGGGGCAATTTATTTGATAAGAGTTTCCAAAAATTCTTGTTGTGAATCCACTCTTTCTACTAGATTTAAAATATCTTCTGATATTATTTTTATTGTTTTGATATCTGGCAGGTTGCCAATTTATAATACAATATGCAAGTTGCGTAAAAGTAAAAATATAAAGGCGTAGCCCTCATCGCAGGTAATTAACTTTGTTTGGGTGCTTACTTCGTAAAATTTTGGGCTTTTGTGTTTTTGTGGCGTATTTTGACTTTTGCCACTAAAGCTCAAAGGCACAAAAATACACAAAAAAGTTAAAAAATGAATATGCAGGTTGTCAATGCTATAGCATATTGCAAATTTGGCTGTAAAACATCAGTTAATTGTCTATAAAGTCAAATCTTTTTAAAAACTTACCAAGTCTTAAAGACTTTGCAAGTTGTGTATCAACTTAGTAAGTTTTTTCAACTTGCTAAGTTTTGTTGAAATTAAGAAAAATCCCAACTTTACAAACAATTAATATTAGCTGTAAAATAATACCAATGCCTGCAATACTCTGGTATTCAGGTGCTTGCAAAAGTAATTTCATGATTTTAAAGTACTAATTGTTAAAGGGGTAATCTAAAGTCTTCAATCTAAAATTAACGAATTCTAAGACTTAACCAAATATACTCAGTATTTTTTACTACGTGCCCCTTTCTTCGGAATTTCTAAAATATATTTCTTTTTTGTTTTATTTGTTAATTTATGCGCCCTCAGCCAAGGATTAAATATCTTAAAAACTTTATAATTAATATCATATTTCTTTGAAAAAGCAATCATATCTGTAATCGAACTATCAACTGTTACCTCCATAACCGGTACTTGTGGATATAAATCTTTTTTACGAAAATTGAAACCATATTTTTTTGGGTCTTGCATAATTAACTTATAAGCTAATGTTCTGTATACATAACGGCCAGTTTCGGTGTATTATATGCTGCTGCTGCCATACTCCAGGAGCCAAACTTAACATATCTCTTTTTCAGATACTTACAAGCTGCCTCAGTCGATTTTTTTAAATGATATCGTTCATCTACCTCCTTATTTACTTCCAAACCATACTCTCTTGCTGTTCCGGACAAAAATTGCCAATACCCCTCAGCCCTTGCTGGTGACACTACATTTACCAAACCGCTTTCAGCCACCATCAGGTACTTAAAATCATCGGGTATACCGTACTTTTTTAATATTGGTTCAACAATGGGGAACACCCTATTTGCCCTTTTTAAGTACAAAAACATTTCTGAATGCCAGTAAGCAACCTTTAGTATTTCCAAATCCAAGCTTTCCCGTACATCAAAATTCTCTAAAGGGACTTTTTCTCCTGCAAAGTCTAGTTTTTCAGGTGTAGGAAAAGCATAAACGGCATAATTGTTTTCAACATTTTTCTTGTATTCCTCCTCGTGGTTAAAACGGGTATTTGAATAAGAAAATAGGTTAAAAATAACAACAACAATAATTATTGATGCAGAAGCATAAAATATATTCTTAATAAAAACCCTTAAATTAATTTTATTTTTTTTATCTGTCATTTTGCTGATAATTAGTTTGTTAGTGATTAATCTCACTCAAGTTTAAATATTCTGTGATACTTATTTTTTCGTGTTTTACATCAAACATCAAGTAATTTTTTTTACAAATTGATAGTTTTTGTGAGCCCGGAAGAGTTACCCGTTAGAGACACTTACCAAAACTTTATTTTTCCAATGGCAAAAAACATCATCCTTAACAAGATAAAACCGTGCCGAAATCGCGAAATATTTGTATCACCATATGTTCTTTCCCTATAAGTGATAGGTAAGTCAATTATTTTTAAGTTCAATTTATAAGCCCCAAAAATCAAATCAAAATCACCAAATGGGTCAAAATCGCCAAAAAATGCCCTGTTTTGTGCTAAACGTTCATAATCTTTTCTAAACATCACTTTAGTACCACACAAAGTATCTTTTATGGCCTGTTCTAAAATCCATGAAAATGCCATACTAAAAAATTTATTCCCCATAATATTCAAAGGGCGCATAGCATTTTTATCCATCGGGTAAACCAACCTCGAGCCATTAATAAATTCACCTTTACCCGAAACAAGTGCTTTATAAAATTTAGGTAATTCTTCAGGCGGTACTGTTAAATCTGCATCCAAAATCATTAAAATATCACCCGTTGCCATATCATACCCCTTACGTACGGCATCACCTTTTCCTTTTCCATCTTGCCTACCAATTTTTATATCGTACTTGCCATCATACTTTTTCTGAATTGCCTGAATAGTTTCCCATGTATCATCAGTTGAATTACCCTCTATAAAGATGATTTCCAGATGTTTGCCGAAGTCTGGCATTCGTAAAATTGCATTTTCAATATTTCCGCTTTCATTCCTTGCCGGGATAACAACAGTGGTACTAAACTC